>JAGLCH010000062.1 GCA_023146355.1 Bacteriovoracaceae bacterium
CTTTATCTGCACCACACTCGATCATTTTCGCTTTGATTGTTTCTATTTCTTCATGAGTAACAATATCATGTATGAATGGGTAAGCTGAAACAGTTCCCAAATACTCACCTTCTACCTCAACCTTCGAAGAGAAACCCTTAACATGATCAAAGAATGAGTTAAATTCAACAGTATGATCCCCGCTACTTGAAAGTAAATCAGTCGTTTTTTCTATATCCTGAGCAACATACTCATGCCCGTAGTTCATTTCCATCTGCACTTTCATGAAATGATTTTTAAATTCGTAATCTCTCTCCAACTGCCTGCTGCGAATTTTTGAGTGTAAATCGGTGTAAATCATTTCTACGCCAAACCATCGCCCTAAAATTTGCTCTAGTTTTGAAATAACGTGGAGACCGTTCATTTCATTCCAATTGATCATTATTTACTCCGTGTTGTGTCTACTTATAAGACTTATCTCTGTATAACTTTTCGGCAAATGACGCACTAACTTGAATCATTTGATAATTTTTTTTACACCTCTTCTAAAGGCAACTGAAAAATAAAGCTAAAAGTAGATAACGAACTGATATTAGGGAAAAGAACTGGTTAAAGAATAAACACTTTGGAAAAGTAGGCACAAAAAAGGGAGGAATTATAAACTCCTCCCTTTTCATATAACAATTTTAATTTAGAAATTAGTCAACTAGAGCGATATAGCTCATTTTCGCATTGTCGCCAACTCGTCCGTCAGCAAGCTTTAAAATGCGAGTATAACCACCATTTCGATCCTTACACTTCGGGCCAACCTCAGCAAAAAGCTTCGCTACAGCGATCTTGTTGTTAAGCTTAGAGAAAGCAAGTCTTCTATTTGCAACAGTGTCAACTCTCGCTATTGTGATAAGCTTTTCGACAAATGTCTGAACAGCTTTACACTTAGTGTGAGTAGTTTTAATTTTGCCATGATCAATAACCTCAATTGCTAAGTTTCTTAGCAGAGATTTTCTATGAGATGGACTTGATCCAATTCTATATTTACGTTTTTGATGTCTCATCATTAACTCCTAACTGATTCAAAACAGCTGATTAGTCTTGCTGCTCTTGAATCTCTTTCATAATACTGTCAACTTTCATTCCAAGACCAAGTCCCATTTGTGTAAGGATTTCTTTGATCTCATTAAGCGACTTACGTCCAAAGTTTTTAGTTCTGAGCATTTCACCCTCAGTCTTAGAAACTAGTTCGTAGATAAACTTAATATTAGCGTTCTGTAGACAGTTTGCTGAACGTACTGAAAGCTCAAGCTCAGAAACGGGCTTAAGAAGTGCGTTGTTAGCATTTGACTGCTGCGCCTGCGGCTTAGCAACACTATCAACACGTGCTACTTCTTCCTCATCTTCAAAGTTAAGGAAAACTGCTAGCTGATCTCTAAGAATTTTTGCAGAAAAAGCAACTGCTTCTTGAGGATCGATACCTGCGTTCGTCCATACTTCAAGGGTAAGCCTATCGTAGTCCGTTCTCTTTCCAACACGCGAGTTAGTTACTGTGTAGTTAACTCTGTGTACGGGCGAGAAAAGAGTATCTAGATATACCCAACCAATAGGAAGATCGAAGTTCTCTTTATTATCCATTGCTGTAACATATCCCTTACCGCGAGCAACCATGACTTCCATCTTGATTGATCCACCAGAAGAGATATTACAAATAACATGCTCAGGATTAAGTACTTTTACATTCGAACTTTCAGAGATATCTGCTGCCTTAACAGCACCTTCTTCATTTTTCTCAAGAGTAAGAACAACATCTTCCTTATCTGAGATACTGAAATAGATTTCTTTGAGGTTAAGAATAATCTCAGCGACTTCTTCTTTTACATTATGAATTGTTCCAAACTCATGATCTACACCTTCAATGCGAATAGCAACAATACCAGCCCCCTGAAGAGATGATAACAATACTCTACGCAATGAATTACCTAGTGTTTGTCCGTATCCTCTTTCAAGCGGCTTAGCGATGAATTTACCGTAAGCATCCGTAATAGAGTCAGAATCTAGCTCAAGAGATACTGGTCTAATCATACTTGACCAGTTCTTAGATATAAATTTGTCCATAGGAATAAACTCCTTAAAATTTTATCAAAAGTTACTTACTGTACAGCTCGACTACAAGACGCTCTTCAATTTGCGATGTGATATCATCACGCTTTGGAAGATCGGTTACAGTCGCTTTAAAGTTAGCCTTATCTACGTCTAACCAAGCTGGAATTTCTCTAATGCTATTAGCTTCAAGTGCCCCAGAAAGCTTCTGAGATTGTCTTGATTTTTCGCGTACTTCAATTACATCACCTTTATCGATAATCATTGAAGGAACGTTAGCTTTTTTACCATTTACAGTGAAGTGGTAGTGCTTTACAAGCTGACGGGCTTCTTTTCTTGAAGCGGCAAAACCAATTCTGTAAACAACATTATCAAATCTTCTTTCAAGTTGAGTAAGAAGATTCTCGCCTGTAACACCCTTCATACGCATTGAGCGTTCAAAAAGGTTACGCATAGGCTTTTCTTGAATTCCATAAAGTCTCTTAAGCTTCTGCTTCTCACGAAGCTGAACACCAAAGTCAGAGATCTTTGTTCTTCTTTGTCCATGTTGCCCTGGTGGGTATGGACGTCTTTCAATTGCACACTTGTCAGAGTAACAACGACTTCCCTTAAGGAAAAGTTTCTCGCCTTCTCTTCTACATAGTTTACAAACTGAACCAATGTACCTTGCCATAACTATAACTCCATCTTACGAAAAGTATTAAACTCTTCTTCTCTTAGGTGCGCGACAACCATTGTGTGGGATAGGACTTTTGTCAGCAACAGATGTGATCTTAAGACCAGCTGCTACTAAAGCTCTAATCGCGTTTTCCCTTCCTGCTCCAGGACCCTTAACTTTGACATCTACTGTACTCAAACCGTGATCCATCGCTTTCTTAGCAGCTTCAGTAGAAGCTTGCTGTGCTGCGAATGGTGTAGACTTTTTAGATCCACGGAAACCAAGTTGACCTGCTGAGGCCCACGAAATGGCATTCCCTTGTGCATCTGTAAAAGTAACGATTGTATTGTTAAAAGACGCCTGTACGTGGCAGATCCCGTGAGAGATATTCTTTTTAACTTTCTTTTTTACTGTTTTCTTAACCATAGCTAAATCCTATCGTGCAACAACTAACACTACTTCAGTGACTTAATAGACTTCTTACCAGCGATTGCTACCGCTTTACCTTTTCGGGTTCTTGCGTTAGTAGAAGTTCTTTGACCTCTAACTGGAAGACCTTTTCTGTGTCTGATACCACGGTAACAGCTCAGGTCCTTTAGTCGTTTAATATTAAGGCCAATCTCTCTTCTTAAGTCACCTTCTACATTGTAGTCAGCTTCTAAACACTTACGAATAGCCTGTGCTTCATCTTCTGTAATTTCATTAGAATTTCGATCTAACTCAACTCCAGTTTTACCTAGTGCCTCTGCCGCTACTTTTGGACCAACTCCATAAATAGCTTGAAGGGCGATTCTCATAACTTTGTTTCGGGGTATATCAACACCAAGAATACGTGCCATAACTTAACTCCTGACTAACCTTGTCTTTGCTTATGTTTCGGATTCATCTTGCACACAACACGAAGAACCCCTTTACGTTTTACTACTTTACAATCTTTACAAATCGGCTTAACTGACGCTCTAACCTTCATAAATCACTTCCTTTTTATCTGCCCTTTGAACGATATGTAATCCTACCCTTCGCCAGGTCATACTTACTTATTTCCACTAACACTTTATCGCCAGGTAAAATTTTGATAAAGTGCATTCTCATTTTTCCACTAATGTGAGCAATAATACTGTGCCCATTGGGAAGCTTCACACGAAACTTCGTATTAGGAAGAAGCTCAGTTACTTCTCCGTCAACTTCTAGTACATCATCTGCCATATAATACCTATTATCCTATAATGTATGCATATATATAGTATTAAAAACTATAATACAAGCCCAAAAAGATAGGGTAGAATTTCTTAGCCTAATATGTCGTGAATTTGTGTGGATACGTCATCAGGAGATAGAGATGCATCTAACGAAGTTAGTATGCCTTTCCCACGATAATACTCAAGAACTGGGTCAATTGTAGACTTAAAAACGTTTAGTCTGTTCTCAACCACTTCAGCATTATCGTCTCTACGCTGATAGACCTCTCCACCGCAGCTATCACAAACTCCATCTTTGCCTGGGGCACTGATCAGAAGGTTGTAAATATTGCCACAATCTCGACAAGATCGGCGATTTATAATTCTTTCCTTAATTATTGATAAATCCAGGTCAAAATACAATGCTTTTGACTCGGCACTTCCT
Source organism: Bacteriovoracaceae bacterium (assembly GCA_023146355.1). GTDB lineage: Bacteria > Bdellovibrionota > Bacteriovoracia > Bacteriovoracales > Bacteriovoracaceae > JAGLCH01. Next base: position 4,355 of record JAGLCH010000062.1, read on the forward strand.
AGCACTTCTTTATCTAGAGCCTTAGCTTGCTCAATATTTCGTGGAAAACCATCAAATATATATTGCCCATTTGCTAGGTCAATATTAACTCTAAGTAGTTCAAGCACTGTATCATCATCAACAAGTGCACCAGAGTTAATAAGGTCAGATATCCTATTTCCGAGATCAGATTTCTTCGCTACTTCTGCTCTGAGAAGATCACCTGTTGAAAGGTGATTAAAATTCAATTCTGATACCATAAGCTTCGCTTGTGTACCTTTCCCTGAACCTGGAGCTCCTAGCAAAATAACCTGTTTCATCTCGATATATTCCTAAATTTAAAATCTACGCTTAGAACCATTATACTTGCCCTTTGCCTTATATGCCGAATCATATTTATCAGCATACAGAAAGGACTGTACATTCATCATTACACGAATACAAACACTAACCAGAATCAGCATTGAAGTTCCGCCAAATCTTGTCTGAGAGCCTGTAATAATACTCGGTATAACACATACAACGATTAGAAAAAGTGCTCCAAAGAACGACAATCTAAAAAGAACGAAGTCTAGAAACTCTTTTGTTTTTGTACCAGGGCGAATCCCAGGAACAAAAGCATTATTTCGCTGTAACATGTCCGAGATTTTCTTCGTCTTAAACTGGATCGGTGCGTAGAAGTATGTCATATAAACAATCAGCAATGCAAAGAAGATGTTAAAAAGTAGTCTTCCCGGATACAATGATTGCTGAAAAGTATCAAAAAATGGCTTGAGCATACTTTCTGCTGGGATAAAGCTAGCAAATGTTGCTGGAGCCGCAAGCAGAGATGAAGCTAAGATTGGTGGCATAACTCCACCGGTATCAACTTTCATTGGAAGAGTTTGAGCTCCTCCATACACTCTATTATGAACAACCTTCTTTGCATACTGTACAGGAATCGCTCGAAAAGAGCGCTCAATGTAAGCGACAACATAAAAGATTGCAACAATTACTACCAAGAAGATCAAAAGAGATACTCCAGGTAGCTCTCCATTTCGATAGAGAGTAATCTTCTGAATCATTTCAGATGGCAGAGCAACTGCAATACCAGCAAAAATAATTAAGGAGACACCATTTTCAATTCCATATTCAGTAATACGCTCACCAAGCCATAGTAAGAACATTGTTCCTGCTGCCAAAGTGATCATTGTAACAATTCGAAATAGCATACCCGGTTCTGGCACAACTGCAAGATTACTAGCAGTCTTAAAACCTTCGAACATTGCGGCCATACCATATCCCTGAACCATACATAGCAGCACAGTACAGTAGCGAGTCCATTTCTGAATTCGACGATGGCCATCAGCATCTTCTTGAAGTTCTTGAAGCTGAGGAATGACCTCACCTAAGAGACTAAAAATAATTGATGTTGTGATATAAGGCATAATTCCAAGAGCTACGACTGAAAATCTCTTAAACGCACCACCACTAAATGTGTTGATGAGGTCAAAGAGGCCTCCACCACCACTACTAAAGTACGACTTCAGCGCCATTGGATCAACTCCTGGCACTGGTATCTGAGATGCGATTCTAAATACAACGATTAGAAGAAACGTAAAAAGTACATTTCTTTTTAGCTCTTCTAGTTTTCCTTGAGCAAGCGCCATCGACTATCCTTAATTATTTGGTAGTTACTTTTCCACCAGCTTTTTCAATTTTTTCTTGAGCTGATTTAGTGAACTTATCAATATTAACAAATGTTAATGCTTTTGTGATCTCACCATTACCAAGAATTTTGATAGCTCTTCTTCTATCTTGACCTTTTAGTAGTCCTCTTGCAATCAAAGCTTCTCTCGAAACTTCTTCACCTTCGAACTTCTCATTAAGTTGAGATAAAGCAATAATTGCGTACTCAGTCTTAAAAGGAGCATTCTTGAATCCACGCTTAGGAAGTCTCATATAAAGCGGCATTGCTCCACCTTCAAAACCTGGTCTAACGCCACCACCACTACGGGCTTTTTGACCTTTATGACCTTTACCTGCTTGGGTACCCTGGCCGGAAGCCTGTCCACGACCAAGTCTTTTTGTATTTCTGTGAGAGCCTTTTGGACTCTGTAGATTATTTAACTTTAACATATTAGCCTCAAATTCTGCTATTAACTAATTATTCTTTTATTTCAAGAAGATGAATTACTTTCTTGATCATACCTCTTACTGCAGGTGTATTTTCAAGAGTTCTTTCAGTTCCAGTTTTACCAAGTCCAAGACCTTTGACGCAAGCCTTTTGTCTTGGGTTGCTAGTGATAACACTCTTCTTTAATTTTACTGTAATTGTTTTACTAGACATTTTTACCTCTATTTAGAACTACTTAGTTCGTAAACCTTGTGCGTCTTTACCTCTAAGATTCGCTATTGTCTCAACAGAACGAAGAGACTTTAGGCCACTAAATGTTGCCTTAACGATATTATGAGGGTTATTTCCTCTGAGAGACTTGGTAAGAACATTTCTTACACCAGCTAACTCAAGGATCGAACGACATGCACCCGCAGCTTTAACCCCAGTACCTTCGGCAGCAGGTCTAAACATAATCTTTCCAGCATCAAAAGTACCAAGTGCTTCATGTGGAATTGTTCCATTTTCAATTGGAACATGAATCATATTTTTACGTGCAGCTTGGGTAGCCTTACGGATTGCTTCAGGAACTTCCTTTGCTTTACCAAGACCATAACCAACGTTACCTTTTTTATCACCAACAATCATCAGAGCAGAGAAAGAAAATCTTCTACCACCCTTAACTACTTTGGCGACACGGTTAACCGCAACTACTCTTTCTTCCATATCTGGATTAACAGATTGGGCCTGCTGAGGACGTCTACCACCAGTTCTTTTTTTGTTTGGTGCTTTCTTCTCTACAGCTTCTTCTTTTTTATTTTCTTCGCTCATGGAACCCTCGACTAAACTTGAACACCGTTCTCACGAATTGCATCTACTAGAGCTGCAATCGCACCTGTATATTTGTAACCTGCTCTATCAAAAACTACAACGCTAACGTTATTTTCTTTAAGCTTATCAGCAACAGTCTTTCCGATAATTTTTGCACCTTCAACATTCTTCCCAGAACCCTGAGGAGCAGCTTTACCAAAAGACTGAACCGAAAACAATGTCTTTGAAGCGCCGTCATCAATTGCCTGCACTCTTAAATGCTTGCTTGATTTTGTTACGCATAGTCTTGGTCTTTCGGCAGTTCCAATAACAGTCTTACGAATGTTAAGCTTTCTTCTTAGCCTAGAAACCAATTTTGCATTTTTGATTTTTCCTAGTTGTTTTCTCATCGCTGTGTACCTCTATACAACTAATTACTTCTTACCACCAGACTTACCAGCCTTGCGAATAATAGTTTCGTCTACGTACTTAACCCCTTTACCTTTATAAGGCTCAGGTGGTCTAAATGATCTAACCTTTGCTGCGACGAAACCAACTAGTTCCTTATCACAACCGGATATATCAATTACGTTCTTTGTTACTTTTGCGGTAACACCTGCTGGAAGTGGATATTCAATTGGGTGAGAATATCCAAGGTTAAGAGTAAGTTTTGTTCCACTTACAACTGCCTTATAACCAACACCATTGAACTCTAGGCTCTTTGTAAACCCTATGCTTACACCAGTAACCATGTTACCAATTAATGATCTAGTTGTTCCCCAAAGAGATCTAGATTCCTTTGACTCGTCAACAGGATTCACTAGGACTTGTTTGTCCTTTAGCTCAATAGAAACTTTATCCGTAAAAGTGTATTCAAGTTGTCCATTTGGACCTTTTACCGCAACATGAGCGCCATTAACTTTAACTTCAACTTTTTCTGGTACGCTTACAGGTACCTTTCCTACTCTAGACATTGCTCACTCCTACCAAATACTACAAAGGACTTCGCCACCGATCTTTCTTCTCTTTGCTTCACGATCAGAGATAACTCCTTGTGAAGTAGAAACGACATTAATACCTAGTCCACTTAGCACGCGAGGCATATCAGTGTAACTGTTGTATTGTCTAAGACCTGGTTTTGATTCTCTCTTAATCCCTACAATTGCACTTTCTTTAAATACAACTTTAAGGGAAATATCATTTTTTGCTTTTGCAACAATTTTAAACGATTTGATGTAACCTTCTTCCTTAAGAACTTTACAAATAGCCGCTTTAATCTTACTTGCTGGTAATTCGACTCTGTCGTGTCCAGCTGAGATTGCGTTTCTCATTCTAGTAAGCATATCCGCAATAGGGTCTGTCATCATGATTATAGCTCCTGCTTTTTTTCAACTACCAGCTTGATTTAGTAACGCCCGGAATCATGCCTCTAAGAGACAATGTTCTGAAACAAATACGACACAATTTGAATTTTCTTAGGAATCCACGAGGTCTTCCACAAACTTCACATCTGTTTCTTTGTCTTACTTCAAACTTCGGCGTTTTCTTTGATGCAACTATTTTAGCTAATCTTGCCATTATTATATCCTCAACTTAATTATTTTTGGAAAGGCATCCCCATAAGGGTCAGCAATTCACGGCCTTCTTCATTAGAAGAGGCTGTCGTTACAATTGAGATTCCTAACCCTCTAACCTTGTCGATCTTATCGTACTCGATTTCAGGGAAGATGATCTGCTCTTTAAGACCAAGAGTGTAATTACCCTTTCCGTCAAAACCTTTCTTAGAAATTCCGCGAAAGTCGCGAACTCTTGGTAGGGCCAAAGAAACAAGACGATCTAGAAATTCAAACATTCTTTCGCCACGAAGAGTAACACTAGCTCCTAGTGCTTGCCCTTCTCTAATTTTAAATCCAGCTACAGACTTTCTTGCTCTTGCAACTACTGGCTTTTGGCCTGTAATTGTTTGAAGGTCTGACATGACTGAATCTACAACTTTACCGTTTACAACACAATCACTTGTGCAACAGTTGACAACGATCTTTTCTAGCTTTGGAATTTGGTTTACATTTTTGTAACCAAACTTCGTCTGCATATCGCCTTTCACTTTGCCACTGTACAATTCACGTAGTCTGCTCATACTATCCTCAACCTATATCAACTATTCGATAACAGAGCCACATGCGACTGCAATGCGGACTTTCTTACCATCTTTTTCTTCTATTCTTACTCTCGTTGCCTTATTTGTTTTTGGGCTTATGAGAGCAATATTACTCATGTGAACAGGAGACTCTTTTTCAATGATTCCACCTGCAGGATTTTCCTGAGTCGGCTTCATTGTTTTTTTCACCATGTTAACACCTTCAATAAGGGCAACATTTTTTTTGTGGTTCAAAAGTCTAACTTTACCAGTCTTACCTTTGTCTTTTCCCGCAATCACAACAACTTCATCACTTATTTTGATTTTCTGCATGATATCACCTATCTCTTAAAGAACTTCAGGAGCAAGAGAACAGATCTTAGTGAAATTTCTTCCTCTAAGCTCTCTAGCAACTGGGCCAAAGATACGTGTTCCGACGGGCTCGTCTTGTGGGTTTAATATAACGACACTGTTCTTATCAAATCTGATGTATGACCCATCTTCACGAAGAATCGGGTAAGCTGTTCTTACGATTACAGCTTTCTTAACATCACCTTTTTTAACTTTGCCACCTGGTAGAGCTTCTTGAACTGCTACGACGATAATATCGCCAAGTCCAGCAGTCATGCGCTTTGATCCACCAAGAACCTTTATACATTTTACTGATTTCGCCCCTGAGTTGTCTGCAACTTCGAGCTTTGTCTGCATTTGAATCATGGTTATCTCCTAAAAACTAGTGAGAGCACTAGTTATTTACTCTCATTAATTCCCATTTTTTTAATTTGGAGTAAGCACGTGATTCAATAATCACAACCTTATCTCCCACCTTAGCTTCGTTCTTCAAATCATGAGCATGATATTTCTTCGACTCATGTACGAATTTACTATACTTAGGGTGCTTGAAACGTCTTACAACACTAACCACAATTGTTTGGTGACTTTTATCACTAACAACCACACCTTCTAGCTTTCTTTTTGAAGCAATTTTATTTTCGCTCATCTTATCTACCTACTTTCGCACTTTTAACAGTTAATAGACGCGCAATATCTTTTTTAATTTCTTTAATACGGTGAGGTTTTTCAATCCCACTCGTAGTCTTTTGCATATTAATATTGAAAAGCTCTACTCTCAGCTCTGTGACTTTTTTGTCAAGAACATTCCCTTCCCAATCTTTAATTTCACTCATTTTAAGCATAACAACCTCTTTAAGTTCTGCCCTGTATTATCCAATTATGAACAATTAATCAAGGTTTTCCTTAGCAATAATCTTAGTTTTCACTGGCAGTTTGTACATCGCTAGCCTTAATGCTGCTCTACTGAGCTCTTCATCTGGGTGTGCGATTTCAAAAAGTACTCGACCAGGCTTAACTACAGCAACCCAACGATCGACCGATCCCTTACCTTTACCCTGACGAACTTCGGCAGGTTTCTTTGTAAGTGGCTTATCAGGGAAGATTTTAATCCACACCTGACCACCTCTTTTGGTCTTTCTTGTAATCGCAATACGTGAAGCTTCAATCTGTCTTGCTGTTATATACCCACAAGTTGTTGCTTGCAACGCCAAATCACCAAATGTGATAGTATTTCCACGGTAAGCTTTACCCTTCATTCTACCTTTCATTTGCTTGCGCCACTTAACTTTCTTTGGACTTAGCATTTTAACCTCTACTGATTAATCTGTGCTTTCCGCGAACAACTATCACAAGCGATGACGCGGTAGAGGCACATTAAGTTAAATATCTGAAATTACTTGTAAATCTCGCCTTTATATACCCAAACTTTTACACCGATAACACCATAAGTAGTGTGAGCTTCTGCAGTCTCATAATCGATGTCTGCTCTAAGAGTATGAAGAGGAACCTTTCTTTCTGAGTATCCTTCTGCACGAGCCATCTCTGCTCCGCCAAGACGTCCAGCAGTTCGAACCCTAATTCCCTTAACGCCAGCTCTAAATGCTGATTGCATCACTTTTTTCATAGCTCTACGGAAAGCAACACGCTTCTCAAGTTGAGCCGCTATATTTTCAGCGATAAGCTTTGCATCTGCATCTGGTCTCTTAACTTCAGCAATATTGAATATTAGAGTTCCACCAATGATTTTCTTAAGATCAACTCTGATTTTTTCAATTCCAGTTCCCTTCTTCCCAATTGCAACACCAGGCTTCGCTGTATAAACAGTTACTTTTACCTGATCTGATGTTCTTGAGATTTCAGTTTTTGATACAGACGCATTCTTAAGAGCCTTCTCAATATACTTTCTAATTCTAAGGTCTTCGTGCAAAGCTTTGGCATAATTGTCTTTTGCATACCAATTTGACTGCCAACCTTTGATGTAACCTAGTCTAAATCCATAAGGGTGTACTTTTTGTCCCATAACTTCCTTCCTTCCAGCTTACGCTTCTTTCAACTCAACTACTACGTGACTAGTTCTCTTTCTAATTTTAAAAGCTCGACCTTGTGCACGTGGCTGGATTCGCTTTAGTGTTGGTCCGTCATCAGCTGTAATCTGGCTAATAACTAAGTTATCTATATCATATTTATCAGACTCGGAAGCAATTGCAAGTCCACTATTAATTAGCTTCGTTAGCATAATTGCAATCTCTTTCTTGTCATTGAAACGAAGAATTTTGATAGCTTCAGAAGCTTTCTTATTTCTTACAAGATCAAGTACCTGTCTTACCTTTCTAGGGGCAATACCTACTTTTCTATTTTTTATTACAATGGCCATGGCTAGCCTCCTCTACTTCAACTTGTTAATAACTACTTCTTCGACTTTTTATCCGCACCGTGACCATAGAAGGTTCTTGTAAGTGCGAACTCACCAAGTTTCATTCCAATCATGTTATCTGTAACATAAACTGGTAAGAATTTCTTTCCATTGTGAACAGCGAAGGTTAGTCCAATCATTTCAGGAACAATTGTTGATCTTCTTGACCAAGTCTTGATAACTTTAGAAGTTTTGCCTTTATCTTCTTGAAGCTCCATAACTTTTTTGATCAAGTGTGTATCTACAAATGGTCCTTTTTTTAGTGAACGGGCCATACTACCTCTCCTATATTCGCCCCCGATGAAAGGGGCTCAAATTATTTTCTGCGTTTGACGATAAATCTATCAGTTCTCTTATTCTTTCTTGTCTTGTATCCCTTCGTTGGCATACCCCATGGCGAAACAGGATGACGTCCACCAGAAGTTCTACCCTCACCACCACCATGTGGGTGATCGACAGGATTCATTACAACACCACGAACCTTAGGTCTTCTTCCAAGCTTTCTTGCGATACCAGCTTTTCCAATTACACGTTGCTCATGCTCAAGATTTCCGATTTGTCCAATTGTTGCTCTGCAGTCCTGCTTTACAAGTCTGAGTTCACCTGATGGAAGACGTAAAAGGATAGTATTTCCTTCTTTTGCCATTAGCTGAGCATAGGCTCCAGCAGATCTGGCCATTTGCCCACCACCACCTGGGTGAAGTTCAACGTTGTGTACAAGAGTACCAACTGGAATATCTTTTAACTGCTTAGAGTTACCGACTTTTATGTCAGCATCTGAAGAAGAAATAACAGTGTCACCAACAATAAGCCCTAGAGGAGCTAAAATGTAGTTCTTGAAACCATCAGCGTAAGCAAGAAGTGCGATATTACATGTTCTGTTAGGATCATATGAAATCGCCTGTACTTTCGCAGGAATGTTTTCTTTATTTCTCTTAAAGTCAATAATTCTGTATCTTTGCTTTACTCCGCCACCACGACGTCTAACAGTGATTCGTCCTGAATTATTACGACCAGCTTTTGAGTGCTGGTGTGTCATTAAGGCTTTAACTGGCTTTACATCTTTTGTAAGGCTTGTACTGTCAACAACCGCCATGTTTCTTAGCGAAGGTGTGGTTGGTTTAAACTTTTTAATTCCCATGGTCTACCCCTTATACGCCTTTAAAGAACTCGATCTTCTGGCCTTCCTTCAAAGTTACAAAAGCTTTCTTGCTCTTTCCTGTTTTCTTAGTTCCTTTCCCAACGCGTTTTGTCTTACCGGGAAGAATACTAGTCTTAACATTAAGAACTTTTACTTCATAAAGCTTTTCTATTGCACATTTTATCTGATTTTTATTCGACTTAAGTGCTACTTGAAAACCAAAACGATTGAACTTTTCAGTCGCTACTGACGATTTTTCTGTAATCAACGGTCTAATAATAATTTGCTCTAACTGCATACTACACCAACTTGTTTAAAAGAGCTTCAAGAGCCTCTTTTTCAATTACCAAATTTTCATATTTAACAGCTTCATAAACACTAAAACCTTCTACAGCTAGACCACGTCCATACTGTAAATTCTTAGCGGCACGAATTGCTAAACTATCCTTGCTATTAGTCACTAGTAGCGCAGGAAGAAGACCTTTACCGTTTAAAGTTGAGAACATCTCTTTTGTTTTTCCATTAGAGTTTAGGTTCTCAACAACAGTTAACTTCCCTGCTTGTAGCTTATCAGCAAGAACTGATTGAATTGCCTTAAGCATTACCTTCTTATTCACCTTTTGCGTGTAGTCTCTTGGACTCGGGCCAAAAGCTCTACCACCACCAGGCATAAGAGGTGATCTAATTGTACCTTGTCTAGCTCTACCAGTACCTTTCTGCTTAAATGGCTTTCTACCACCTCCGCGTACTTCAGCTCTAGTCTTAGTACTTGCATTCCCCTGTCTTCTGTTTGCCAGAGTTGCCTTAACAACTTGGTGAACAACAGGAGTATTAATATCTTCAGCTGTCAAACTAACATTAGTTTCGAGCTTTGCTGAAGCTTCAAATTTCTCATTTAATACTGTAATTTCAGCCATTTCGCATACCTTCCGTTACTACTTTTTTACCGCTTTCGAAATTCTTACGAAGCTGTTTTTTGCACCTGGAACAGAACCTCGAAGAAGCATGTAACCCTTTTCAAAGTTAACTTCCTGAACAGTAATATTCTGAACAGTTTGCTGCTTCGCTCCCATATGACCAGGCATCTTTTTACCGGCAAAAACTCTACCTGGGGTAGCGCGGTTACCAATAGAACCTGTCGTTCTATGAAAGTGAGAACCGTGGGCAGCAGGTCCACCTTGGAAGTTATATCTTTTCATAACTCCTGCGAAACCTTTACCTTTGGTTATTCCAGTTACATCAATGAATGTTGATGGAGTGAAACCTTCAATAGATACTTCTTTACCAATGTTTTCGGCATCTACTGCAGTGTCGGCCTTAATTTCAGCAAAACGAGCAAACTTTGGCTCGAGGTTTGCCTTCTTAAGGTGACCTTGACTAGGTTTGTTAATGAGCTTCTCACGCTTTTCATAATAAGCGATCTGATAAGACTCATAACCATCTTTTTCAGTTGTTTTTACTTGGGATACATAATTTGGAATCAATTTAATGACAGTCACGGGTACGTGATTGCCCTTCTCATCGAAGATCCGGGTCATTCCAGCTTTCTTACCATAAAAAGCTGGTAAATCGATTTTATTCTCGGCCATCTTTCCTCCACAGCATCACCCTGTTTTAGGGATGCATGCATGGTTGACGTTAATATAACTTATAAAATTCTTTCTTTATATACTAGTATTTGATCTCAACGTCAACTCCAGCAGAAAGATCTAGCTTCATTAGGCTATCAACAGTCTGTTGTGTTGGCTCAAGGATATCAATCAAACGCTTGTGTGTTCTCATTTCGAACTGCTCACGTGATTTTTTATTCACGTGCGGTCCCTTAAGAACAGTAAACTTATTGATTTCTGTTGGTAGTGGGATTGGCCCAGCTACACGAGCTCCAGTTTCTTTTGCAGTATTAACAATCTCGTTAACAGAGTTATCGAGAATGCTGTGATCATAAGCTCTAAGCTTAATTCTTAGTCGAGTAGTCTTCATTCCACTTCCTTTCTACGTTTTTAACGCTCACTAGTACTCAGTTTGCTCTTTTAAATAAAGGATACGCAACCCCCTTGTCAAGAGAATTGCGCATTTTAGTCAAAATTACTTTGTAACTTCAGATAC
>JAGLCH010000063.1 GCA_023146355.1 Bacteriovoracaceae bacterium
GGTGCCAGGTGACTGGTACGCACAAGTCTCCTGGCACCTTGAGAAACTTGAAAAAAAAAGGGGCCGGCTTTCGCCGACCCCAAATCTAATGAAAATTAGATTCTCATTACACACGGACAACATCAGTACAATATCAATTTGTCCCCAGTGATAGGGTACTGACTTTTAGGCAATACTTTGAAATATTTATAACGACATTTAGCTGATCAATTAATTCAGAACATGTGACATCTGCTTTATTCTCACAAAGGCAGTCACTCCCTAATACTTCTTCAAGCCTGATCAAACTAATGTCTTTCATTGATTCTCCAATTGTTTTCCTGAAATATTTATATCTCAGAGCAAAATTATACGACAATAGAGAAATGACGCCTGTGTCAAAAACTAGGACAGATTTGGCTTTTGGACAAGTTTGACCTTAAAAAATGGACAGATTTTTAAAGGTGTCCCTTAAGCATGTAACTCTTACATACTCCCCAGGGTGCCAGGAGCTTTGGGGGGATATGGGGACAGCAGGATTACTCAATAGAGTAGATAGACTCACCAATATTGATGGAATGCGCCACTAATTGAAGCCCATTTTCTCGTTTATTCCCACTACCGTATTTGTGATCGCCCATAATAGGGTGACCAATAAAATTAAAGTGCCTTCTTATTTGGTGGTGACAATCAGTCTCAATTTCTACATCGACGACACTAGTTTTTTCAAGTTTTTCGACTCTAGTAAAGCTCGTGATGGCAGGTTCGCTATCTATGGGTTCTTCAATAATTCCAAATGAGGATGGATGCCCCAGAACCTCCGCTCGATAACTAAGGGATATCTCCCCACACTCAAGCATTTCCATAAGTTCTTTAGCAACACTATTTTTATAAGCAATACAAATCAGTCCTGCAGTGTTGCGATCGAGATGGTGAATTATAATTGGACTGAGTGAGTCCTTTCCTACAGCATTTAGGAAGCTGCCACGGTCACCATACTTGTTGCCCTGAAAGCGAACCCCTGCCGGTTTGTACCACAGACTAAAGCCATCAAATTCATGGGCCTCATAGATTTCATTGGAGTCGAGAAATTCAATTTCGCTATCAAAATAAAACTCGACGGCATCACCACTTTTTAGGCGATAATTTGACCCACGTAATCTTTTTAGTTTCTTCTTGAAGGGCTTAACCCAAGCTCCACCATTAGCTATAACCTGGTCGATTTGGTCGTTTGATAATTCGGAGTTTTCCCCGATATACTGGGCGTAATTTCTTTGATTATTTTCGGTGTACTTCTTTTTAAATACGAACTTCACTATATGACTCGCCTTGATTTGCTACTGTTGTGTCGAGGTATTTAAACTCCCCAATCACATAGTACAGGCATAGAGCGAAACCAACAAGGTCGGCCATGGGCGTGGCCCAAATAACTCCATCAATTCCAAAAATAGGAGGTAAAACTAAGAGAAGTGGAATAAGAATAACAACTTGTCTCACAACATTTATAATTATTGCTTTTTTAGGGCGGCCTGTAGACTGGAAGTAATTTGATGAGATCATCAAAAAGCCAACCAGTGGAAAAGCGAACATAAATCGCCGGATAGCGTAGGAGCCAAACTCTATAAACTCAGAATTTCCGCTGATAAATAGAGGGAAAATATACTCTGGAAAAATTTCAAAAAGAAGAAAAGCTCCTGTGCCAATGACAGAGGCAATTTTGATGCATAGAAGCCATACAGCTTTGACTCGATCAAATTGCTTCGCCCCGTAATTGTATCCTACTATTGGCTGCATTCCCTGAGCGAGCCCAATCATCGGCATAAAGAAAACCATATAGATCCCGTAGATAACTCCCATGGCAGATAGTGCAGTTTCTGCCAGTTCACCTCCATGGTACTCAACTTGGATATTTGTAATGGCCTGAATAATGCTGGCAAAGGAATGCATGACAAACATTGGGGCGCCTACAGCGAGCATTCGTCCCACCCATTTTTTATGAATGCGGAGGGTAGAAAACTTAAGGCGAAGTAATCCCCTTTTTGTCACAAAGTAATGGAGTACCCAAAGTGCTGCCACCGATTGAGCAATGATAGTGGCGATAGCGGCACCTTCGACTCCCATTTTTAGGCCAAAGATGAAGATAGGGTCTAAAATAATATTTAAAACTGCACCAATAAACATGGTGATCATGGCAATTTTTGGTCGCCCCTCTCCTCGAATAAAACTATTCACCCCAAAGGAAACTGACTGGGCAATATTTCCCAAAATTATTACTTTGATATAACTTACAGAGTGAGAAAGGATCTCTTCAGTCGCCCCCAGGGCCACAAGAATTGTTTCCAGATTTGGAACCAAAAGGGCAATCAAAACCAGCCATAGGATAATAAAAATCAAGACGGCCTGACCCAATAGTCCCTCGGCATCATCAATTTTTTTCTCCCCCAGCTTTATCGAGATGAGAGAATTGGTTCCATAACCAATCAACATCCCAGATCCCATTAGAAATAGCATAATGGGAAACGCAACAGTAACCGCCGCAAGGCCCACTTCACCAACGGCCTGACCAATAAAAATACGGTCAATAAGATTGTAGGTGGCATTAACCATTGTTCCCACGATAGCGGGAATAGAAAATTTAAAAAGAAGCTTGCCGATACTGTCGTGGCCCAATGCATGAGTTTGATTCATGAGTAAAGTTATAGCAGAGATCTTCACTAAGTGCCAGATACAGCAGTAACCTTCACGAAAAGCCTTCCATAAGGAAGGCCGTACTTATTTATAGATAGTTACTCGTGGGCCCTTATCCGCACAAGTCTCCTGGCACCTTATCCAAAGTTTACCCCATTTAAGTCTAACTCTCAGTGATATACACCGATAGTGCTTAGAAGTGCCTAATACACTGAAATAATAGAAGGAGATCCGTGAAACGGCTAAATCCCCAAGATGTGATCGATCACCTCACAAGCTATATCGAGATCGACCCAGAAGACCTAGTTGATAGAACTAATTCTATGGTTGAAATGCTTCACAAAAGCGCAAAACTTAAGAGTAGTTTTCAGATTTTTGATATCGACTGGAGCGAGGAGCGAGTTGCTGTACTCAAGACAGATCTTGTCTTAATAGATCGAGAGGTTATCCGCACACTTTCTGACTGCCCTCAGGTAGCAGTCACACTATCCACTCTTGGAGAGATCGTAGATATACGCTCCCGAGAAATGAATGGGAAAGATGCCCTCAACGGGATGATTTTTGACCTGGCAGCATCCCAACTACTTGAAATCTGCACTCATGAACTACATGCAAAGATCGACTCATTGGCCAAAAGCGAGGGGCTATCAACTACTTGTGCCCTTACCCCTAGGCCAGGAGACTTCTCCATGGAGTATATTCCGGCGATGTTAAAGGCAGTTAATAGTGAGCGGCACGGGGTGACCTGTGAAGAGGGGTATGAGTTTTTCCCCCATAAAAGTGAAGTATCGCTAATCGGACTCTGTCGATCAGAGCTTACAGAAGACCCTTTCATGGCAGAAGTCGAGTTTCCGGAAAACATTGGACTGGACACAAAAAGTAATTCTCATGAGAAGTAGCTCATATTTGCCCAATAAATTTTAGTCCCCACTTTTGGTAGAATAATATGTGAAAATAGCGTTTTGTTATACCAAAGGAAATACCTATGAAGTGGGCACCCATTTTAATTATTCTTGCCTTATCAACCCTCCTTTTTTCCTGCGGAGAAAGGGCCCCAAAAGATGGTACTGCAACATTTAATCTTCAATTCGATACCAGTACCCTGACATCAAATAGCTCCGCGGGCCCCGGCGATAGACCAGCTGATCCGCTTTTTGTTGCCGGTAAAGGGCGACTAGAATTTTTTGGCCTAGTTGTCAGAGCAGTGGATGGCGCAGCACTTAACCCCGACGGCACACCAGCAGGAGTCATCATTGCTCCTGCAAGTAAAATGCTGACTGCTTTTACAAATGAGGCGGCAATGATAGATATTTGGAATAGTGGTCAGGCAAATGCAGAACTCACTGTTCCTATGAATACAAAACTTACGATAACGACTTATCTAGTTTTTATCGGAGAAGACATAGCAAGTGAGCTTGAAGGGCCCACCACCCTTACTACTGTCTTTGATGTTTCATCTCCATTTGAAATTACATCTCCTAGCCAAGTTTTAAATCTCAGTGTTGATACAAATAATGTGCTCGATGATGCTCGGCCTTTTGTAAATTGGTATGGAGCTTTTACGGATGCTGCGGGTAATGTAATGGCCAATACCAATATATTTTTACGTCACTGTAAAATTGGTTTTGAGTTCTCTCAAGCAATGCTTGGATTAAATCCCAGACCTAATGAAAAAAATATATTTCGCACAGACATCGATGGATGGATAAAGTCGATCACAGTTTTAGGTGTCGACTTTGAAGTTCGTGCCAACAATACGATTGTAAGGCCCTGCGGAAGTCCACTTATTGCGAAATCTTTTCCAGCATCTCCTAAAATTGCCTTCACTGGTTTCAAAGGAATAACTCGCTACAATCAGCCGGATCAATTTTGGACTGCACTTCCATCGCCCACACAGACGCAGATGTTTGGTGCTGCTTCGGTGGGTGACCTTCAAGATGCGGGCATAGGAAATGATGCTGACGGAGATGGCCTAACAACTTCTATGGAGATGGATTTTAGTTTTACAAATCCATTTCAGAAAAACACTTATTTCGACCAATACTTTAATTTCGAGCTCAGTGGTACTGGAGGTCTTGACTATGATAAAAGTGCGCCAACTACTAAGCAGATTGTTTTTAGTATTCCCATTTCTGATAGCTGTGCCTCTGCCACTATGGCCATTTACGAGGTGCCAGGCACCGGTGGTGGAATT
>JAGLCH010000064.1 GCA_023146355.1 Bacteriovoracaceae bacterium
TATATAATCATCTTATAGAGTGCGGTAATTATTTGCAAGCACCCCTCGTCACTCGTACAATAGAGCAATGAATAGTAATGCACTCTCTCTAAATTTTTATGGCGTCTCTGTAGCAATTTCTTCTGACTGTCCTGGAGTTATCCAGAAACTGTTAAAAGATTTTAGCTACTTTATCTCTCTCAGTAGTGTCTCTAGAGATTTAACTATTGAAATATACCAATCTGATCCTCCCTATGGAGAGATTGAGGGACTGATTTCTAAGGGCCAGACCGTTAACACAATTTCTTATCAGCGCCATGGAACAAAGTACTTCGACTATTACGGGGCAGCTTTGGCCTCATGGACCCCCTCTAGAGCGAGCGGAAAGATCTATTGCTCTGATGTGAATCGTCTTCACGAAATTGCTTATTTGATGATTCTTTCAAGGGTTGGAAAGATTCACGATACTCAGGGAATGCATAAAATTCATGCTTTTGGAATCGGTAGCACTAAGAAAGACCTAATTTGCATGCTCCCTATGAAAGGTGGAAAAACGACACTTTTTCTAGAGCTACTAAAAGATACTAAACTTGAAATGATTTCGGATGATACTCCACTAATAGACCGAAGGGGAAATATCTATGCCTTCCCCTTAAGAATTGGGGTTGATTCTGAAGAGAGCTTACCAGACGGCAACCGTAGTGAACTCTATTCTATTGATAGAATGGAGTATGGGAAAAAAATACTGGCACCTCTGAGTTACTTTAAAAATCATGTCTCAAAAGACCTTCAGCGCTTCCCTGTTTTAGTGGCAGGTTACCGAACACGTATGAAATACCCATATCTAAAAAAGGTTTCAAAGATTGTGATGTTAAAAGAACTCTATCGTCACATGATCATAGGGGTAGGGCTTCCAATGGTGGTTGAGTTTTTTGTTGAAAATACCATCGCCGATTGGGCAAAGCTTTTGTACATCGCCTTAAGTCGAAAAGTTGCGGCAATTCGCCTTATTATTAAATCAGATTGCTATCACCTTTACCTCTGTGATAATCCATCTGAAAATGCAGAGCTTATTAGAAGAGAGTTGTTATGAGTTTTATTGTTGATCCTGTTTTAAAGAAGGATACCCACCTTTTGGGTGAGCTTGATCTTTGTGAAGTAAGGTTACTTCCCGATAGTTCGAATCCTTGGCTTATTCTCATACCTAAATGTTCTGATATTAAAGAAATATTTCAGCTGACAGCTCAAGAGCAGGGAACTTTGATGGCCGAAATAGTTAAGGTCTCTGAAATGATGTCTTCACTATTTTCTCCAGATAAAATTAATATAGGTGCTCTTGGCAACATGGTTCCTCAACTTCATATTCATATAATATGTCGATTTAAAGAGGATCGAGCATGGCCTGGATCAATTTGGGGTACTCCTTGTGGTGAAGAACAGGGTGCCATTGACGATTACATCGACCAGATATCAAAGAAACTCTGGTAAAGAAAACAGTTTTTTCTCTTAACTCCTTTTCGCCAATCATTGCCCGAGGATGTGAGGCATAAGCTGCTAATTTTGAGTTATCATTCTCATCTGTTTACCATCCCCTGATACATCACATACCAGATAAAGAGCACTACTCCGAGTACTGTAAGTTTAATGATAATTCTTTTTTTATTCATTGGTCGTTTTGTCATAGTTATTTGTAGTAATTATCTTGTGAAACGGCAAGTCTACCATCACATAGGCGCTGAAATTAGTACGCTTAAACCTTAGAAAGGTATATCTAAGTCCAATTAGGCGATACAAATAGATTGATCAATAGTTAGTAAGTTAATATTATAGTTTTATAACTTTATATAAGGGGTACTAATGAGAGAAAGCGTAGTAGTTTTGTGTGGTGGGGGCCCAGCTCCTGGGATGAATACTGTTGTCGGTAGTATCACCAAGGTTTTTGATAAAAATGGGTACAGAGTTTTGGGGCTTCACGGCGGGTATAGTGAACTCTTTTCGAAAGAGACCAAGTTTCAAGAACTTGATTTTGAGTTTGCTGATGAGATCTTTAAAAAGGGTGGATCTCAGTTAACAATGAGTCGCTTCAAGCCTTCGCGAGTTGAAGATATCAATATGGATTTCTTCATTGAAAATAATATTAAACTTCTAATCACTGTCGGTGGAGACGATACCGCCTCTACCGCAAACAGAATTGCTACATATCTTAACGACAATCATATTGCGGTGAAAAATATTCACGTTCCAAAAACTATTGATAATGACCTTCCGCTCCCTGAGGGGGTTCCAACTTTTGGTTACAATACTGCAAAGTCTGCTGGAACTGAGATTGCCAACACTATTTATGAAGATGCAAAAACTAGTAAAAACTGGTTTGTCCTGGCGGCAATGGGTCGTGAGGCAGGCCATCTTGCTTTTGGTATTGGCGCCTCGGCACATTATCCAATGATCATCATTCCTGAAATGTTCAACAAAGCTGAGTTGACGTTTGAAAATATTATCAGGCTCTCCGTTTCATCCATTGTTAAAAGAAAAATTCTAGGGCTTGATTACGGCGCGATCTCAATTAGCGAGGGTGTCTTTCATTTCTTCAGCGATGATGAAATAAAAAATAGTGGTATTAATTTTACCTATGATGCTCACGGACACCCTGAGCTATATGCAGTCTCGAAGTCTCACGTATTTGCATCCTTGATCCAAAAGAGGCTTCAGAAACTTGAGATTGGTGTAAAAACAAGGCCAGTGGAACTTGGATTTGAAATTCGTTGTGCTCGTCCAATAGGATATGATCTCACTCTTTGTACTCTTTTAGGACTCGGTGTTTACAAGCTTTTCAAGGAAGGCGAAACTGCGTGTATGGTTTGTGTCGATTCCATTGGTGATGCAACTCCGCTTTACCTCAAAGATGTTGCAGATGAGAGTGGCCGTGTAAAAGCTCGCCTTGTAAATATGGACGCTCAAAATACTAAGGCCGTGATCGAGCACAATCTTCACTACATAACTGAAGATGATTATATCGCTGCCAAAAAGTATCTTCCTAATCCCGAAGATTACGACTTTAGAAAAATTCTAAAAATGTAAT
>JAGLCH010000065.1 GCA_023146355.1 Bacteriovoracaceae bacterium
GCTTTGTTAATTAGTGTAAGTGTGGACTGAAGTTTGTGCCGAAGGCATATAATTTACTCCAAACCAACAGAGCATGATCACGATAAAATTAACTGCCAAAAAGATAATGGCCGTTTTTGGACGGTGGTGTTTTTTAGTCGTAGCGTGAAGATAATTTAGATAACTAAGCCAAGTAATGAATGCCCAAGTTTCTTTAGGGTCCCAGGTCCAGTAATGCCCCCATGCCTCCTTTGCCCATAAGGCGCCAAATAGCAGCCCTAAAGTCAAAAGCACAATTCCCATCAGAACATATGGATGAACAATTTTAAGAGTCTTAGCATAGGTATCTTCCCCTCTAAAGTTCTTGTACATTGCCCAGAATGAAAAGAGCGAACTCATTCCCAAAAGAGCATAGGACAAGATATAGACAATAACATGGGGTACAAACCACACACTTTGCAGTGCTGGCATCAGAGTCTTATCAAAATTCTCTGGCGAGACAAGATTGAGAACCAAAAATAGTCCCGTCATAAACGAGGTATAGAGTAATATCCAGATCCCCTCAACTTTCCGATTAACAATTAATCCTAGAACTGGGAGAAAAAAGGCATACCATAGGCGAGTTTCGCCAAGAGTTCTCATGGGAGGTCTTTCAAGAAGCACCCATAAGAGTCCGAGATCGACTGCAAGTACAATCGCTGTAAGAACACTTAAAATGACGACTATTTTATCTTTTTTAAAGAGTCCAAAAAGAACTGCGCTTAGAGATAAAAAGAAACCAAGTGCGGGGAGGATTTTAAATGCAACTAACATACTTCTTCCTCCTTCTTAACAAATAACATAGCAATCGTTCCAAACATCAATAGAAATATTCCGGTATAAACAACTGGGAGCCAAGGATCACTAATTGCCTCAATGGTACTTGTAGTAGACCATTTCCCCATTCTATCATCGTAGCCGTATTGATATAGCTTCCAATTTTTTAATTTATAGGGTTTGTTAACCAGTACCGTGAAGTCTCCAATATCCCCTTCTGGGGTATAAAATTTCACATCAGACATAAATTTCTTAGGTCTTGGAGTCGGAATGGCAAGTGATAACCCATCTCCTACTTCGAGGAAAGCAGAATTAAAGTAAGTGCTTCCTGGGGTGATCCATCCAACTCTCGCTTCTTCTGTTCCATTAGAAACCGAAACCTTCATTACTGTAGATGAGCCGGTATGGTTTGCCTCTAGATAGCGCCCCTTAACTAAAAAGCCATTCGAAAAGTACTTCGAAACCTTAACAACTCTCTTGCCGAGCTTACACTGGTAATCTCCAAGTGCATCTGGCCTAATCATAGGGCACATGGAAATGACTTTACTGTCGGCACTTCGAATAAATGCTAACCTTGGAGGATATTGCTCTAAAGTAAACTTCTTCAGTTTTAAAGCAAAAGGCATCTCAATGGTTTTACCGCTGCCTGTACCAGTAGCTGAATTAATTTCCCCCATCCACACAACATTATCACCAGTTAGTGTCATCTTAACGCGAGTGAGGTCACCTACCCCAAGACTTCCCGCAAGAAAGATGGTGAGTAGCCCCAAGTGGTTGAGTATAAAAGGAATATCTTGCGCGGTCATTTTATGAAAACGTTTCATTACTGCGCAAAACAATGAGAAACATATCAGAATTAAAATAATAGCATAGGGAACACTAGAAGTGATGTGGTGAAGTCCTAGGCGAGCGAGCCACATTGGAAGAACAACATCACTGCCCTGGGGAAGAAATCCACTTATCAGTGACAGTCCCGCCAATAAACTAATTGCCGTAATGACAAATTGAAAACTTAAGATCCACTTAACTAGCCGCTGACATAGCGGTAGATAAAAAAGCAAAGATGAAATAGATATAAAAGCGATTAAGAAGTAGAGATTAGTTGGAAAAGGAGGGACCGAAATCCCCCCTACACCTGATATATACTCAATAAAAAAACCGTTAACTATAGTACAGATCAGGACCAGGAAGTTTTGAGAGTACCCCCATGATCCGTTCCAAAAACCTTTCATTTTTTATTCCTTATCCATGGCCTCGTGTCTGGCCTTGGCCTTCTTATCCCACTTTGGAATAAGGTTCTTTTTGAAGCGTGCTTTATCAGCATTGAGTTTCTTCATATCCCAACCGATGTAAGCTTGCGCCTTTGCCTTTGTTGAGAGATCAGGAATCTTAACATCTGTTTTAACACCATGATTGTAAAGAACTTTTGTCAGCTCTCTTCTTGCCTCAACCGCTTTTTCAATCGCAGTTCCGAGAATTCTTGTTATCTCTTGTCCTGCGTGAAATGCTGCTCCATGAGAAGCTACAGCATAGTCCCATCTCCACTGAGCATGACGAATAAGCGTTAATGCCTTTTTCATTTCATCTTTCTTTGCGCCAACATCCCAAGCTTTCTTTGCTTCAATGTGAGCTCTTACTAAGTGTTTTTCAGCTTTCATACGAAGGTCATGTGCACGGTCTTGCTTATCATAAACATTCTTCTTAAGTGTCTCTTCACTCTCTCTATGACAAGTCTGACATGAACGATTAATATTATTAAGCGGACTTTGGATGTGGTGATCAGTTGATTTAACTCCACCATCTGTTACATAAGGCATGTGACAGTCGGCACATGAAACACCACGCTGAGCGTGAATTCCATGCTGTGCAGTTTCATATCCTGGGTGTTGTGCCTTGAGCATTGGAGCGCGACTTAACTTGTGAGTCCAGTCTTTAAACTTTATCTCATCATAGTACTTCTCCATATCCTCAACATTTGTTCCTTTATCCCATGGAAATGTAAGATACTTTCCTTTACCTTTAAAGTAGTACTCAACATGACATTGGGCACACACAAGTGAACGCTTCTCTTGGTGAGTTGCTTTTGTGATATCAATTCCTTGACGCTGAAATGCTTCAATAAGTGCTGGACGAGTAATTTTCAGATTCATAGTATCGGGATCATGACAATCACCACAACCAATCGGATTAACTATTTCACTTCCGTGGCGTGACCACTTTCCTTTATAATACTCTGCAATTCCCTCTTTATTCATCATTCTAGGAACATCAGGAGACTTACAAGTCCAACATGTAGCTGGCATTGGCCCATCTTTGTCGTTTGTTGGTGCACCAGTTCTAAGAGTATCTCTCATATCTTTAATCGCGTAGATGTGACCACGTGGTTGATTATAATCTTTTGAAAAACCGTAACCGGCCCAAAGTACTACGAGGTTTGGATCATCAGCTAGCATGTCTTTTAGCTTATTACCGTTGTACTTACTTTCAAAGTCCATCTCACCTGTTTGAAGAAATGTACTGTATTCCTTTGGAAAGTTCTTTCCCCAGACTTCATTTCGTGGATCTAATTGCTTCACCTTTACTACTGGCTTAAAAGCAATTAGTGCTTCCGCTCTTCGCTCCATGATAGATGCAGCGAGAATACCTAGTAGAAAAATTGTGGTCATAGCGGTACCAAAAAGTGCCCAACCAAACCACGGCTTCTCATCAAACATTTTTTTAATAAATGACATTAATTGCTCCCGGATTTATTTTGTTCTTTATTCATTAATTTTGTTAACCAATCTGGCACCATACTTTCAGTAGTAGGAACTTTTGCAAATGGTGTTGCAGAAAGACTTCGTACCTTGCCATGTGGGGTTTCTTTGTGACAGTCCCAGCAATTTCGGCCTAACCCGTCATGAGAATTAAGACCATTGCTTTCCATTGTCTTAAATTCACGTAGAACATTCTCATGACATCTTTTACAGTTGTTTTGAACTGCAATCTTCCCTTCCTCTTTAATTATAATGGCCTGAGGCTCTAACTTCAGAGTGAACATGAATGAGTGACGCATCCCATCCTTTGCCTTAAAGAAGTAAGTTTTGAAAATATTATCTTGGGGAACATGACAATCATTACAAGTTGCATTGTCTCGGTGTGCGCTGTGATACCACGTTGCGTACTCTGGTCCCATAATATGACAATTCATACAAGTTTTTGGATCGTCAGAAAGATAAGAGAAAAAATTTGAGATATACATTAAAAAGAAAACTAGCCCTACAATAGATCCACTTGTAATAAAAAATGGAGCTCTCCACTTGGGCGGAATGTGCCTTAGAATTAATTTCATCTATTCACCTAGGTAATGTTTTTATAATTTGAGTATACTCGGCTTTTCGGCATATCAATAGAACTTATAAGCAATATAGAGAAATTAAATATCAGAAAAGTTAATAAAATTAACCTACCATTGCGCCACTTCTAATCGCTTCATTAACACTTATCCCTTCAAGATAATTTCCCGCCAAAGACAGACCTGGGATTTTCTGTAGTTCCTGATAGATGGCACGCTTTATATCCCTGTGGCCCATATGATACTGGGGGATTGCACTACTAATTTTATTAACATGGGTAAAGCAAGGCCCCCCCTTTATATTAAGTGGCCCCTTAAGTTCACTAGAAATGATAGAAATTATCTCATCATTAGGCATAGATTGAATTTCAGAGTCATGACTGCCACCAATATAGACTTTAATAGAGACATGTCCTTCAGGAGTCCTATGCTCAAAAAGGCCGGAGGAAAAAAGTCCTCCGAGAATTCGTAGTCCTTGATTGCGCGGTACGAGAAAACCAAACCCCTTCATAGGGTGGGAAACCTGTTCTTTCTTGTAGCCTAAAAGACATGTGGCGATACTACTGTAGGGAATTCTAGCAAGATTTTCGGCAAGGCCTGTATGCACTTCACTCAAGAGCTCTGCTGCGGTATTTGCAGGACATGCCATCACTAACTTTTTTGATTGGAAGCTTTTCCCGTTAACCCAAATGCTATAAACCCCATCGATATGCTCGATACGATCCACTGGTGAATTAAGAGAAATATTCTTACGGTAAATATTTTCTGCGCGGGCAGCAATTGAGCCCATGCCGCTATCAAAGCTTCTGAAAGTAACAGACTTATTATCTTTATTTTTTTCTTTTGATTTTATCTTAAAAAGAAGAAGGAAGAGGAGAAAGCTTCTAAATTTTTCTTCAATCATCCCAATTTTTGGAAAGAGTGAGAAGATATCTAATTTCTTAAAATCTCCTGCACATACCCCACTCACCATAGCATCCATTACTGTAGACGAAACATCTTCTCCAAAACGTCTTTTACCAAAGGAGTAAACACTCTCCTCATCAGACTTTGCCTTACCTACAAATGGCTCTAGCATCATTCGAAGTTTTGCCTTTAATGGAAATAAAGGTGTTTTAATAAATGAAAATGGGCCTTCGGGGATGGGATGAATTGCACTATTTCGGTAAACATAGCGGTTATCTGCGCCGGGAATATTAAAGCGAACATCATCTTGAAGTCCAAGTTCTTCAACAAACCCCATAGTATCTTTGTAGCCTTTTAAAAATGCAGTTGGCCCTGTTTCAAGCAAGAAACCATCACGATTAAAGCTTTTAACAAGTCCACCAACTCGTTCATCTTTTTCTAAAAGATGAACGGATCTATTTTCTTTCATAAGTTTATGAAGTGCAGAGAGTCCAGCTAGGCCTCCCCCAATAATAAGAGTATCGAAAATCACTTAATATCCTTTAAACAGTTTTGCTAAACATATTTTTTGTTCCAGCACCATCTAGGTAGTGGTCAAAGAGCATGGCAACATTGCGCACAAATGGCATTCCAACAGGGGTCATAATAATTGTTTTATTATCAATATTTAATAGGCCATCCCGCTTCATCTCCTCTAATTCATCACTTTCAATATTAAAAGATGAGATATCGGCAATACCATTGCACATCACATCATGTATCACTTTAGATGCTTTTTGGTCCTGTGTACTCAAACCATGCCCATTGATAAAACGAGGGGTATCACAAGTACGCTCGATACTTTGATAATAAAGCTCAATTGTTTTTTGATTCTGAGAAAAACTATAAGGAGTATTTGAAATAGCAGAAGGACCAAGGCCTAGCGTTATATTACTTTTTTGATCAACATAGCCCATGAAGTTACGCTTCAATGTTTTATTTAACATGGCCTTTCCAAGAAAATTGGAATCAAGAGCGAAGTGATCTAAGCCTATAGTAAGATAGCCCGTCTCTTTAAGTTTTTCACTGCCATAATGAAAGAGCTCCTTCTTTAGTTCAGGGCCTGGAAGGGCGGACTCTTCGATTTTCTTTTGATTAGTCATCTTCCAAGGAACAAATGCAAAAGAGTAGTAGGCAATCATATCTGGGCGAAGCTCTAAAACCTGATCAAAGGTTTTCTTCATACTCTCAGTTGTCTGGTGAGGAAGCCCGTAAATCAAGTCAAAATTGATAGACTCAAAATTAAGATTTCTCGCCATTTTATAGAGATCAGTAATTTCAGCAATCGTTGCATTTCGATTTACTGACTCAAGGACATCATCATTTAGGTCCTGGACCCCAATAGAAATTCTTTCTAGCCCATGTTTTTTAAAGGTGGTCAAGTGCTCGCGACGAGTAACATTTGGATGCAGCTCTACAGAACCAATAAAGGCATCATCGGAGTTCGCTTTAAGCGTGGTAAGAATAATATCAAAACTTTTAGGACTCAAAAAAGTTGGAGTTCCTCCACCAAAGTGAACAGAATTAACTTTTATATCCCCGAGTTCTTCACAGTAGTTTCCCCATTCTTTGAGTAACATAGACACATAGTGATCCTCACCACTATTATCTTTTACTTCCACTCGATTGCAGCCGCAGTAGTGACAAATCGAGTAGCAATAAGGGATATGAATATAGAGATCAACGCCGGTGTCACGATTGTAGCTGCGACGAATGTCTGAAATCCATTGTTCTACTCCCGGGGCCCCAGTCCAAAAAGGAACGGGGGGATAACTGGTATAACGGGGACCTTGAATATCATATTTTTTTACTAGATCATTCATCTGTAACTCACATTTTAGTTTCCATCAATACTATAATCGACTCTATCCATTTGTTTTTCAAATCGACTTTAGTTATAGTTCAATATATGGAATACGATATCATTTTTTCACAAGTCGGCACCCCTAAAAGCGATGCCCCGCAAGATATTAAGGCCTTTCTTAAGGTCTTTTTAGGATCGCGTCGTGTTGTAGACATGACTCCACTTATCTGGTGGCCGATACTACATTTTATTATTTTAAAAAAAAGGCCCAAAGTGGTTTCAAGTCGCTATAGAGCGATGAATGAAAGCTATGGAAGCAACCCCAC
>JAGLCH010000066.1 GCA_023146355.1 Bacteriovoracaceae bacterium
AGGCCGTAGACAAAGTCCATTGTGGATTGAAAGGAGTCAATAATTTTACGAAGGTGGTAGAATCCCTGAACTTGATAAAACCCACTTGAGTGAACATTGTATGCCCATTTTCGGTCAGAGTTTTGTAGGTCAGGTGCACTCTGTTCATCTAGAACTTTTAGACAACTACTAACTTCACCTGTAAGGCCTTCTCGACAATCGTGAACAAGGAACTGCTCATTGCTAATAAATACCTGGGCCTTATTAAGGTAAAGTGCCATGTCTTCATTACGCTCTAGTGAAGTGTTCCCTGTTTGTACTACCGCATTTTCTAGAATAACTCTTCCATGTCCATAATCAACAGACTCTGGGGAATTTGAGATAATAGAAAAATCCCTTTCTGAAACTGCTCCCTGTTGTGCCGGAAGACATCCTGAGAGCAGTATCCCTAAAATGATGACTTTAAGTGTGTTTGATGAAAATCCCTTTTCCATGCAAATTCCTTCTTTTGTAAGCTGTTTATTCTGCCGACACCCTGTTTATCATATCGTAAAAAATGCTATCTACACTTTTTGACTGCTCTCCCACGCGGCGATTCCCGTCTGAACTAGCACTACAACTTGGCATTTGAATATTTTGACCTGCAACTGACTTGTATTTTTCCCATTGGTCGTAGCTATCTTTATAGGAGATAAACGCATCTGTCTTTTTTCCCAGTTTGCTATACGACTGGTCATCAAGATTTGATAGATCCTCTTTTGTCTCTCTTATGCACTCTTTCTTGGAGCTGTTTCCTTTTTCACTTTTACAGTGATCATCAATAGCTTTATCCATGGTTGCACATGTTAGTTTATCGCTAAAATCTTTTTTTGATTTACTATATGCTCTTGCCACTTCAACCATATCCCCAGTGCGTGAAAGGGACAATTTCTCAACAAGCCCTTTGCTCGGCTCATTTCCTTTAAGATATTTTCTAAGTTCATCTTCTTTAACTTTTGTAGTGTCATTAGAAAGAGCTGCATTAATATCTCTTAGGTACTTTCTGATATTGTTTGAAATTTTCTTTACTTCTTTGTCGCCAAGAGTAGACAGTTTTGTACCACTTCCTTTTTTTGCACATTGGTCGACAAAAAATTCATCTTCAGATTTTTTCTTATAATCATCTTCGTCTTCTTGCTCAGTATCTCTCTCCTCTGAAAGACAGTGAGCTTCTGCTTCTGCTAAAAAGTCGAGGGCGTCTGGATTGATGAATCCTGCAATTTCCATTGACTCTTCCATTAAAGCACTAGGGGAGTTAGTTCCACCACAGATTGGTTTAGTGCTGTATCTTCTACAGAATGAGCTGACCTTAGAGTTCAGTTCACCCTGA
>JAGLCH010000067.1 GCA_023146355.1 Bacteriovoracaceae bacterium
AAATCTAAGGTCCCGCTCAGATCGGGACTTTTTTATCAACTTAAACCTCTATTTTTTTCAAAAAGCATATATTTAAGCTAACTGTCTATGTAGAAGTTAATTTAAATGGGAGATTAAAAATGAAACTAACTATGGCAGTCGCCCTGATGGCGATGTTTTTCAGCGCTTTCGCAAGATCTTATGATTCCAAGAGCTACAATGACTATCTTGACTACGATAATATTGAAGAAGAAAATATCAACCTAAGGGATATTGTTGGTGAGACGCCACTTCATCGAGCCGCGGCCGCAGGTGATATCGAAGCAATGAAAGATCTGATAACAGATGGTGCAAATGTTGTGTCATACGATATCGACGGGCAATCACCACTATACTACGCAATTGCTTCTGTTGAGCTTGAAGCGGTATACCTTCTGGCTCAGTACGGCGAACACATTTACAATGAAGAGGACATTTTTGGAAGAACAGCATATGATTTTGCAGAGGAGATGTTACCAAACGATGCTCTCAGCAACTTTCAAGGAGCATATGAGTTCTCAAGGACCTATCGCCTTAAGGATGGTGATTTTGAGAAAGCACTTTCATTAGCGCTAAGAAATGGGGATTTAGAATCTGTCCGCTATCTTATTAGCTGTATGGGGCTTGATCCCTACTTTGTGGATCAATTCCAGGATTCACTGCTTCATAATGCTGTAAAATCAAACAACATTGAACTGATCACTTATATTGCAAAACTGTATTCAGGTAAAACACCTCTCTTTGTTAATATCGTAGGACAGACTCCACTACATATTGCGGTAGAAAATAAGTTTCAGGAAGCGATCTCAATCTTAATCAATGTGAATCCAGACCAGCTATTTGTTTTTTCTACCATGTATGCGACGACCTCAACCCCATATATGCTTGCTAAGAACGAAAGTACGGAAGAGGTAGAATCAATAATCCTCTCTGCTCTACTCAAGATTTTGGATGTTCCCGATAAGTTTCGAAATGAACGGGCAGGGATGGCCTATGATGAAATATATGAAGACTCAGACAAGACCCACCCTGGAAAGCTAAAAGACGCAATAGAGAGTGGGGTAGAAGTTGCTCCCTACTACTACCTCTACAGTGGAGTAAACCCTGCAACTCTGTATGTTCGCTTCAATGCATTTCACCTTGCCGCCCGCTATAAAAAACTAGCACTGATTGAAGCGATGGCAGGGTATTTTGAGGGAGATATCAACCAGCTCACAAACCATGGATACAACCTATTCACCTACCTCATCGAGGCAGGTGGAGACCTGGCATCAGTTAAAAAATTAGTTGAACTTGGTGCCACACCATCAATTGGAAAAAATCCCATTGAGCAAGCAATTGAAAAAGGCGACGCTGAACTTGTAGGCTACCTTCTAAAAAATGGATCCACGGCCAATCAGCTAGGCTCGAAAAACAACTCAATGCTGATGGTAGCGATAAAAAATAACAAATTAGAGATAGCTGAGTCTCTGCTAGAAGAGAGTGATCTCAAACACGTCAATGACGATGACGATACCTCTCTAGATTTTGCTGCACGCTTTGGCTCTCTCCCGATCTTTGGCTTCATTGCAGAAAGATCTGATTCGATAGATTCAAAAACGACACATATAGTAGCAATAAATGCACAGATAGAAATTGCAGCCTATCTTATGGAAAACTATGAGGTATTAAAGGGCGGCTTTGGAACCTTTAGATCGGCGCTCGACAATGGGATGTTTGATTTTGCAGAGTTTCTTCATAAATCCAACCAATACGACCTGGACACCATTACTCATGGAGCGGGATGGTCACTGTTGCACTACAAAGTTCACCAGCACGATAGAACAGAAGAACTTATTGAAGAACTGCGTGAAGATGAAAGGTCCAGACTCACTAAGGTGATTAAGTTTCTTCTCGATCACGGAGCCAAACTAGATTTCCAAGATAGATCTGGAGATACAGCTCTTCACCTTGCAGTAAAAAGAGACAACTACGAACTAACAGAACTATTACTGAAGCTCGGAGCAAACCCCGATATCAAGAATAATGATAAGAAAAACACCGTAAAACGGGCAGAGTCGAAACGTGTCTACAAGCTACTGAAGAAGTACGGTGCGAGTGGTAGAAGATACTTTTTAAATTAGGAGACCAAAATGAAACGCAATATTTTAACACTATTTATATTTTCAATTTCATCACTCGTAGCGACACAAGCAGTGTCTTACGAGGGCAATTTTACAACTACCTTTGAGCCAAGCCGTAATCAAGAGGGATACAGTGTTACTTTTGATGGCAAATGGGAAGCTGGAACATTTTTCAAAGAACCTACAAAGAACATTCGCTTTAACTGGGACTTCATTTCAGGAGGAGATACAGTTTCAATGCAGTTCATACCCTATGGGAAAAGTGAAATGGTTGAAGTAGAAGTACCGCGACAGATTGCTAGAAGATCGAAACCTATCGATGTAAGTCTCAAGGGAAGGCTAAGTTCACTCATAGGGGGATCTTTAAGTTTTGATGGGGGAGCGATTTCAAAAGCAAGCAATTACAACACTACAGGATCTCCAGACTGGAATGAAGTATTTAAGCAAAACAACCGCTACTTATCTGCAGAGCGATCTCAAGAAATCATGCGATCAGATTTTACTCTTGACTTTAGTTATTATACTCATGAAGTGACTTTTGATTTATCTGATATCAAATTGTGGTACAACAAAAATCAACGAGAGAAGTACGAAAAGGCAGCGTGCTATAACGTTACTGACCTCTATACTCAACTAGCTGATCTCTCCTCAAAATATAAAGCACGTCTCCAGAAGATGATTGATCTATGTAAAATTCCTGAGCGAGTTACTTTAGCGCGAATTAATCGTGAAATTGCATATCTCCAAAAAATGAAATTTAGTGCAAAGAATCTAACAGAATCACAAAACAGTAGTCTTAATAGTGACCTTAAAGTTTTTATCCGTACGATCCAAGTCAGACTTAAGGATATAAATAATACGGAACTATCTCTTTCAGAAATTGAAAAGCTTTACCATGTTGATAAAAGATCAGAAGAGCGAATAATACTAGCGCACAAACAAGCAGAAAAGAAAAATAAAAAGAAACTAAACGATCTAACATTTTACTCACAATCAGGGTTCTCTTCAGTCCTAGAGCTTCTTAGGAATAGCGATGTCGTAACGAGAAGAATAAATGCCTTAAGAAGCAATCGCTGGACTAGAAATGCAGAGCTCAATGGATCTATCGTTTCAATCGAATGGAAGCTTCAGTCGAAGCGTGAAGATACTGTTACAACTTACTCAGCAAGTTTTGACCTCTGTAACACTTTCTACAAAGAGACCCTCCTCGGTGCAACCTATAGGCCATCTTTAGAGGTCCGTCCCATGGTTCAATTCGACGGAGGTCCTCTGACTCGTGAGTTTATCTTTTTGGAACTTTCAGCAGAAGAACTCAAAGAAGTTTATTACGAAATACAGCTCCAATGTAATAAAATTAAATTTCCTCAATATTATAAATAGATAATGAATGAGACGCAAAAAAATATTGCGCCAAGAAATGAGTGTTCTTAATCAATAAGTAAATAATACTGATAATAAGAAAGTG
>JAGLCH010000068.1 GCA_023146355.1 Bacteriovoracaceae bacterium
GCTCGAAGCTTTCTGCAGGGGAAGTGTAGGAAGTCCATTCCATACTTCAGATCCTTGATGTAGTTCTCAACATTTGCTCGTTTTCGGTAGAACTGAACGATCTGATCATTATTCATCTCAGACTCTATAATGTTGGTTACCACAGCATAATAGCGGTAATGACGGATCTTTTTCTTACCGCTTTCTTTGTCCTTCTCAATCTGTGCCCTTGTTTTTTTCGTTCGAATAAATACTACTCGAAGAAATGATCTGTTGGGCAAACCCTCGATTGGAGCAAGGCATTGAGCAACTTGGCATTTGTTAGAATCAAAGAATTTTATCTTTGTTTTATTCCACTTCATGGTGAACTCGTAGTTCTCGATTAACCTTCCCCAAGAGTTTTCCTTCATGCAGATGGCAAATTTAACATTGTTGTTTAGAAGCGTGTTGTAGATCCTGAGGTTGGAATAAGCACTGTCTGCACGGAAGTAGACCTCTTTATGTTTAACATGTGGGAGAATCCGCTCAAGCATTTCAGAAGTTCCATTTGAGGAATAAGTCGCCCCTTTTCGAAGGTCCCACCCGTAGCAAAATCCATATTCATCAAAGCAGTTTTGAGAATCTAGGCATTTGATACTCTTGTAATTGTACTCAACTCCCTCCATATATTCTGCAAACTGCTCATGAGGTGTTGAATCCATGCAGAGGATCAGCTTCCTATTACCAGGAAACATCTTCTCTCGAACTGCCAAAGCAATTTGAGGAAGGTAGTTTTGAAGCTTCTGCGTGTGTTTAA
Source organism: Bacteriovoracaceae bacterium (assembly GCA_023146355.1). Taxonomy (GTDB): domain Bacteria; phylum Bdellovibrionota; class Bacteriovoracia; order Bacteriovoracales; family Bacteriovoracaceae; genus JAGLCH01. Next base: position 776 of record JAGLCH010000068.1, read on the forward strand.
GAGTTAATGAGTAGATAAATTTGCGCATGGTTGACGGAGCTATCCCGCCATTGGTCAGCTTTGAAAACATAGATTCACGAGAGAGATTGTGAAGATCATCAATACAATCTGCTCCTGAAATAAAAGCGAAGATACCTGCTATGAACTTCTCTTTTGAAGTTAATCCGTAGTTGCGCTGCTTCCTTGGGAGAATTTTTCCAAGAGGTCCTTCGAGATTTAAACGGTTTATGAGATTATTAAAAAAAAGCAGGCCAGCTTTAGCAGAAAGATCTTTTCTAGTTTGAGTGATTACGATATCGTTTGAGTTCATGAGATCCTTCATTGGTTTTGTTGTTTTTTGTTGGCGCAATAACAATACAAGCTTTTGAAGGATTTTTCATTACGCGGGGCCGTAGACGCAGGGCCGTAAAATCATAAAATTGGTGTTGAGTAAAAAGAGGTCAAGAGGCAGATTCTGACTACATATAACCCTAGTTATATGGGGTTGACGTGCGGATTACCGATCTAATTTGAGCAGATATTGTTCAATGTATTTCATATAAACATGAAGTAGATGCGAGACAGGAAAAACCGAAGTTCAGAGGTAACTATCTATAAATATTATATTTATTTTAAAGAATATGGTTTAGATAGATCTTTTTCGCAAAATGAGGTACGATTTACGTAGAAGTAGTTGCTTTTTCCGTAAGAATGCTTATGTATTGTGTAGAATATGCCGAAGATTTACATAGAAACAAGGAGGGTTCTATAATAAATATTGAAAATATAACGAAGGAGAAATGATGTCTGGATATGCATTAAAAATAAACGATCAATATAACTTGTCCCCCGCATTTGAAATGAATAGTTGGAGTCAGTTCGCAAGAAAGTTTTCTTCAGCGACTTCGATTCTTCCAGCTATTCCACTTGGTAAGTTTTTAGAGATAGGTGATAAGAAATTTCAAGGGGAGAGCTTGATTGTTTTCAGAAGAACTGATTTTGATAATTTGAATATGTTTTCAAGCATGGCATCTAAAGTTTCACGATGTCTAATGCAAATTGATCGAATGACAACCACTTTCGAAGACTCAACAAACCCTAAAAGTATTATTAAGCTCATTCATGAAGAGGCCAAAATAGGAATTGAATTTACTGTTGTTCCAACAACAACTACGGCCAATGACTACTTCCAAACTATAACAACAGCTACAGACGATGAAGAGGTGACTCTTCCTGGAAGTAGAGACGATATTGAAGGTTAGTTATGGCACAATCACTAAAGCTTGATGTAGAAAAATTATTAAAAATTCTTGAGACTTATCATAAGAAAGATTGTTGGCAAAAGACTCAAAATTGGTTCAAACCTCTTAAAGGTAATTTTACTGAGAGAGCAAAGTTACTAAAAAATATTATCTATACCTCAGCTCCCCTAACTAAAGAAAACACAAAAGGTAAACTTGGAGAATTTAGTGTTCTACAGGGCGATATAATAAAAACAAAAGCTGCTATCACTAACAATACTGTCTTTAGCTATGATAGGCAGAGCTATTCCTACTATGTAATTGTTCCATCAAGCTGCTCTGTACAGGAAGGGCGATATAAATGGGTCCTATTGGCAAGACTTTGGCCGATAGAAAAACTAGATAGTGCAAATCAGCAGGCATATATGTCAGCTCTGAAACTGGAAAGTACTAAGCTTTTTTATTTTCCACCTATTGATGGAGTTGATGTTGGAACACTCGGGTTTTTGGCCGTTTTTGAAGAAATTTCGTATATGGAAAATAGTCTTCTCCAATCAGCAAAAAGAGTTGCATCTTTAAGTGAAATTGGCTGGCGATTACTAAATGGTTTTGTCGTAAATCATTTCACAAGACCTCCAGAAGGAGAACATGATGCTCGAAGATGTTCTTTTCCAAAGGAGTGGCGTGTATGACCGTGAACTCTATTAAGGTACAGTTTGAGAAATGTTATCTAGACTCAATTAAAATAGTTCTAAATCATAATATCAAAGAAGATATTATTTTTAATCATGGATCATTTTTTAAACAGCTCGCTACTAACTTACAGGGCAAGCTGATTAATAATCAAATCCAACCCAACTCGCCTCCAGAAGTTCCTAGGGTCATTGTTCAAACGAAGGAGCTTGCAATTCTTTTTGGTTTGAACCGTATGGAAGTTGAAATAAAGGGAAGTAGAAAACATGTAGGAAAGGGATCTGTTTATGATCTTTATAAAAACAAAATCAAAGAGGTCATTGGTCTTTTTGATAGCTACCTACATCGAGATGAGTTTGTTGAGGATTTTATCGGCATTATAGGACCTCTTCGGTTTCCACAAGATATGAATATGAACAAAGAAGAGCTAGTTTCAAAATTGTCCTCAAAGTTTTATGCAAGAACAAATGCTAAAAAAATCATCTCATTTAATACAAAATTAGGATTTCATGATCCAACAGAGGATTACTTTTTCAATTATGAAATAAGTGATTATGAAGTGAAAAATGTAAACGTTAAGGGTGATGCCGGAAAACCTGTAAGAGTTGATTTAAATACTTTTCCAACAGTAGAGCATGGGATGCTTTATGTTGTAGATGTTAATAATCGTCCGAAAAATAGTAAGCGAAATTTTAAAGATGATGTTAGTGAAACAGTAGAAAACTTCTTTGATGCTATCAAGAACGTAGAAGATATCTGAGTCAGAGACAATTCCACGGTATGTAGTTAGCCATGAGTTAAGATGTACCTTTGCGATTCCCGTGACCTTACCCCTTACTTCGTCCACTCATAAATTCGTATATTAGCGTATATCGAAATGTGGGGGTGAAGTGCAGGTGAAGACAAAATAACTTTAATCGTTTGTAATTATAAGTGATACTTACTCATAATGAAGCATCAAAAGGAGATAATATGTCATTACTATTGGGAGATACCGCTCCAAATTTTCAAGCTGATTCACAAAAAGGTACAATTGATTTTCATGAATTTATTGGCAATTCATGGTGCTTCTTTTTTAGTCATCCTGCAGACTTTACTCCTGTATGTACTACAGAAATGGGACGTACTGCTCAACTTGCACAAGAGTTTGAAAAAAGAAATGTTAAACCACTGGGACTATCAACTGATTCTGTTGATGATCATCATAAGTGGATTGCTGACGTTAATGATACTCAAAATACTAATTTAGAATTTCCAATCCTTGCTGATGTTGATCAAAAAGTTGCAAAACTTTATGAAATGATTCATCCAGAGCAGAGTGGAACATTTGCAGTCAGATCTGTTTTTATAATTGATCCGAATAAAAAAGTCAGACTGACTATGACTTACCCAATGTCTGTAGGAAGAAATTTTGATGAGATTTTAAGAGCAATTGACGCTCTTCAAACTACTGATCAACATGGAGTAGCAACTGCTGCAGATTGGAAAAAAGGCGACAAGGTAATCATTCCTCCTAATGTAACAAATGATGAAGCAAAGAAAAAATTTCCTCAAGGCTTTGAAGAAATTCGTCCCTATTTACGCTTTACAGAAGT
>JAGLCH010000069.1 GCA_023146355.1 Bacteriovoracaceae bacterium
TAGGTAAAAAAAAGCCCCCAATTGAATATTGGAGGCATCTATACTTTTAATATTTGGTCTATTGCTACGAAAGTGAAGAGTAATATTCCTTCATCATCATTGCATCATCCTCAAGATTGGGCGAATTACAGATAACATAACCAGCACAATTTTTTTCCTTAAGAACTTTCAATAGAGCGCGCCAATTGAATTTTGATTTCTCAAGATTCAGATGCTTTAGATCACCTTTTGAAGTAGAACTAATTCCCGAGAGGTGAATATGCATATTCTGAAGTGCATCTGGGTCCAACTCCTCTTTGAGGCGGTCCATAACTTCAGAAAACTCTTCCTCAGTATTGTACTTTCCAGTGCGAGCAAAGAGGTGAGAGAAGTCCATACAAGGACGGCATGATGAAACATTTTTGGTAAGAGTAATCAGTTCTTCTAATGAACCAAACTGACTTGTTTTACCTGTAAGCTCTGGACGGAGCTCAATTTCAATATCAAGGCGATTTAGTCTCTCCTCAATAACATTCATACTTTTCTCAACAAGGTCAAAAACGTCGAATGGTGAATCCTTCATATAAAAAGCAGCGTGGAAGGTCATTGACTCTGCGCCACACAAATCAGATATCTTAGCTGTTTGAATGATTCTTTCTACTGAAGAGTCAATCTTATCTTGCTCTCGAGCATTAAGATTGATGTAGTATGGACCGTGTGAAGTCAGAGGAACACCGAGTTCGTATGAAACTTTACGTAAACCAGATGATATTTCGTCTTTCATTCTCACGCCATGAGCAAATTCAAGCTGCATACAGTCTAGACCGAGCTCGTGAATTCTTTTAACGCCTTCGATTGGGTTATTTTTCTTTGCGGTAGAATTGGGACAGCCCGCAGTTCCGAAGAGTAGTTTGTCAAACATAGTGAAACACTCCTAAAGTCTAATATATTGTTTTTATTACCTAAAATACTTTGCTTCTTACTAAAATTAGACAGATGTAGCTCACAAATATAGAATTACTCCATAGTTGATTGAAATACCCGTGCTTTTAAGTAAAGTTTAAGTCAGGAACTTTATACCCCGTATCTGATTTTTTGTCTATGCACCTGACGGGTTCGTGTAATAAGTAAACGATATCGGGCTTAGATCTCGAAAAAAGGCATATTTATGAAGTTTCCACAGCTTTTGGCCCTCCTAGTTTTGTTTATGCTCTCCCTTGTTATCGCAGTAGCGATTGGCTCCTTCTTTTCTCTTAGCATTGGTACTACCGTGGCAGCACTAGTTATCACTATCGGCTCAGGAGTACTTCTTTTACTCATTGAGCGGTTCATACTAGGAATTCTTCGCTCCACTAGTGTTGAAAGCCGTTGTCCTATGATTTTTCGGATCAGAAATCTTGCAATTAGAGCAGGTGTGGACAACCTTGATATATACAGCACCTCTACTTCTCCTCACAATATTTATAGCTTTATCGGACTCAGTAAGCGACCTGTAATCGTAGTGGGCCGCAACCTAGAGTCAGCGCTAGACCATGGGGAGCTAGATGCTCTTATATTGGCATCTCTATATCGTATTCGAACTGGTGAGGCGCAATTTCAAACATTAGCGGTCGGCGTATCCATTATATTTTATTTGCCCTTCCTCCTTATTAGAGGCCAAGGAGTAATAGCAAGAGCTGCTGCAGGAATGGTTATGTACTATCACTCACCATTTGAACTATTGAGACTATGGCTGATGAAAAATGATACGACACTGTTTCAACTGGATGATGCTGTTGCTCGAAAATTTGAAGTTCGCGAGGAGCTTGCCTCCGCCTACTTTAAAATTGCGCACCTGCCATCAAACCGAACTAAAAAGTTCTCAGAAAAGATCATAGAAAGCTTCTCCGTTGCCGATACAAGTGATGTCGACGGTGCTTCTAAATTGTTTTCATTTGGAATTACGATGGAAGATCGATATGGAGCGCTGAGAAATATTAAATGAAGAAGCTAAGCAGTTTAAAATCATTATTTTCTGATTATTCGAGGGTTTACCCCCTCTTTTTCTCTGTAATATTTGTTCTTGTGCTATTTCAATATTCATTCCATTCCATGGAAAGTGGAATTTATGATTCATGGGTGCGCGCAGATTTCGGTATGGATTCAAAAAATCCTATTGTTATTATTTCAATGGATGAGCAGAGTGATGATTTTCTTGGAGAGCGTTACCCATATACTTACGCCACGCACCAGCGACTTCTTAGAAGAGTTATTGCAGATA
>JAGLCH010000007.1 GCA_023146355.1 Bacteriovoracaceae bacterium
CATACACAGTGCCAAATAGCTCCTACCGCAACAAGAGTCATTGTAATTCCATTAAATTCTCCATTTTTGATTTCCCTAATCAGGTCACCTTAGTGCTTAAGGTATACAGAACCATTAGAATAGGAGTTCTAATCTGATCCTTAAAGGCATGTATTTTCTTCAAAAAAGTTGAATCTGTTGATGCTTGACTGTATATGTTTGCAAAGTATTATTTAAAATGTCTTGTTGAGGATAACAAGAATCTGGAGGCAAGAATGAAACAAATAGCCTTGATTGCACTCGCTGTATTTGCAGTAATTGGAAATGTGCTAGCAAAGGATAGTTCTGCGGAGAGTAACTTAGACACTCTAAAAAAGAAAGGGCAACTTGATGTTGTAAAAACTACAGACTGCGGGCGAGATAAACCTGAGATTCCTGCTGTATGTACAGTTTACTGTGGGATGAATAAATATGCTATGCCAGACAAAAAATAGTCTAATATTTCTTATATTAATCTTGCTAAGTGGGTGCTCTGTGCAGAATAAGCAAATAACAATTCTATTCAATAAAACATTTACTTTGGAGAGTTTTGAACCAACAAATATTCATTATATACATGAGTATGATTTTGTTTCATCGCTTTTTAGTACGTTATTTGTGAGTGACTCATCTGGTGATATTGTCGGTGGGATTGCACAAAATTACTCATGGAACGATAATAAACTTCGAGTCACCTTACGTGAAAACCTTAAAACCTCACAGGGCGATTTAATCACATCAGATGATGTCGTCGCCTCTATAAAAAGAACTCTACGGCTAGGAAACACAGCACATGGGAGTCTTGATAAGTATATGAGTGAGGGAGCACCCATTGAATCTGTGGTTCAAAAACTTGACAGACTTTCAATTCAGTTTAGCTTCGAGAAAGAAAATAATGAAGTGTTGAGTGTACTTGCAAATCCAGAATGGTCAATCATACCATCACGATCTCTAAAGCATAGTTTGTGGAAAGTAGATTTTTCTAATACTACTGGCGCCTATTATGTAGAAAAGGAACTCACTGATGGTTATGTTCTAAAAGTGAATAAAAGGCATTATCGGCATCATAACAAGTTAGCCTCTACGATTATACTAAAGTCTATTGGCCATAACGAAAAGGAAGTCTTTAAGTCTCTTGAAGCAGGAGCAATTGATGTCCTACCTATTTCTTATGGCATAAATGGTCTTAATATTTTAAAGAATTTTTCAACAAATGATAACTATAACATCCATACAACACAGAGTATTCAGCTGCACTATATTCAGTATACCAAAAAAGGTCTCCGTGAAATATCTCAAGATAGACGGCTGAAGCTAGGCTCTCTGTTTAGAGATATTTATAGTAGAGATTCAGAAGGAAGAGAAGAAGTTCGATTGGCAAATGCTTTTTTTTCGGTTTTTGGAATGAGCACTATTGCCCCAAAACTTGAAAAGCAGGTTCTTAACCAATACAAAGAACAAAATCATAATAGTGAAACAGGAAAAGGCCTAATAATTCAAGCACGATCAGAGGATGTAAGGGATAAATACATCACTTTATTTTCAAGCTTTCTTCCAGATGCAAAGTATCATGTGCCAGCTGAAATCAAAAATGACGTTATTTCTAATGTTAGTATTGGAAACATTGATAGTGGTTTTGATGATGATATTGCGCTTTTGTCATACTGTGAAAGTATTGGGCTCTTTGATGGTATCGTCACTTCAAGTGGTGAATGGCTTAATAAGTATACTCGTAGTAATAAGCAAAAAAGAAAACTAATGTTTGATGAACTACATCGCAAAATGTTGACGTCTCCAAGTGTTGTCCCCTTAAGAACACTTCCATATGTTGCTTTAAGTAAAAGACCTTGGATCATTAACCAGACAAGCTTAACTGCTTCAATGCCTTTTTGGTCCATCGAGCATGAGTAGCGCTCTTGCCAAACTAATTACAAAACACGCAAATAAGTTTGGCATTTACTTTACCCAGCGTACTTGGCCAGAACTGAGGGGGTTGCTATTTCAACATTTTCTCGGCCAGAAGATATGTTCGATCATTTAGATTCTTTTCCTGCGTCAGCTGTTTACTATATTGACTCGTGCCTGGCAGATGGGGAGAAAGGTGAATATATCGCATTGGAACTATCACAAAAAGTAATAGGAAATATTTATCTTGCTACAGGTTATGATAAAGAAAAGTTTGAAGATCTAGACTATATAAAGGGTGTTGTTGGAAAGGACTTTCCAACAACTAAGGGTAAAAAATAAGAATAGGCCTCAAAGTCCTTTCCATTTTTCCTTTTTATCTTTTAACTATTTTCA
>JAGLCH010000070.1 GCA_023146355.1 Bacteriovoracaceae bacterium
AACCAAAGGTCACTAATTAAGTAATCAAGCTCTTTAGAAATAGGTGCTCCAAGAACAGAATAACTATAAATAAGGCGCTCCAACCTCTTTTTAATCGATCCAAGCTCCCTCTCAGAGGACAACTCACTGAGTGTCAGCCCTTCTAGCGTACGCTGAACTGATAGTCCGGCCTTTGCCATCGAACGAAGATTACAAAGAATTGAGGCACACTGAGTGTAAGGGGCGAAGTGTTTTGTCCTAAGGCGAAAGAAAAGGAATCCAAAAAGGAAAAGTCCCCCAACTTGCAAAAGTGCGACAGTAATAAGAGTAAGAGATGTGGCCTGAAAGTTTGTGAGATGCCCTGCAAGCAGAGCAAATGCCCAAGTGACAAATGCTATTGAGAGGAATTGTATCAATGCGCTGTTAAAGAGTTCCGATAATACTCGGTCAAAACGAAGATCTGCGGCCACCGCCTCCTTTAGACTTGAAAGTACCTCACGTCCATCTCCTCCAAATTCTCGCATCCCTCTCAAAATAGTTTTTATCAAGGTGGTATAAAATTTATACTGGGGTAGCGCAATTTCACTCCCTTTTGAAAGTCCACCCTGTTGGTAAAGAAGCTCCCCAAGCTCAAATAGCAGGGCCTCACCAGAAATGAGCCCAAAGGAATCTCCGAACCAGCACTTCAACCGACCAAAATAACTCAAAAGTTTTCCCATAGGGAATAGGAGTACTTCCCCCTTAAAACAAATGATGGAAAACAGCGCTCCAACCCCTAGAAAATACAGTCCTATTTCTTCAATCATAAAGAAAGTAACTGCAATCTCTAAGCCAATTGACGTGACACTCAAAGATGGGTAAAAAGCGATATGGAAAATAATGTTCTGGAGCAATCCACACCTGAATTCAAGCTGTTAGATTCGACACAAGCTAGTGTCGAAAACAGAATTGTTTGGCTTGAGGCCAAAATTGCAGACCTAAAATTTATCTGTGACAACCTCAACCCCTATGGTGAGATTGATAGCACCCTCAAAGATCGACTTAATACACACCAGATCTACGATTTTTACGATCCCTTTACCATTACCAATAAACTACTCGTTTCTCTTGAAGACTCAATTGAAGAACTCCACCGTCTTAAAGATATCCCCCTGGATTAACCGATGAAAAATACAAAATACCCTTACCTCGACAGGCCATACCCAAGAGTTAAACTTCATCCTGCAACTATAAAGCACATGAAAAAAGGCCATCCTTGGGTAACAAAAGATACTTTCACTGCTGAATTTCCTGAAAATCGCACATTTTTAGTTGGAGTGGGTAATGAAAAAGAGTTTGCTCTTTTAATTCAAGATCCCAAACACCCCCATGTGAAAGCACGTCTGTGGAGCTTAATTCCTCCTTTCGTTGACGGTATAAAGAATTTTCCAAAAGAGTTATACGATCGACTTGAAGCGGCAATACGTTACCGAATATCTCACGGAATAGATAAAGAGCGAGAAAACTTCTACCTCGTATTCGGCGAGGGAGACCGTATCCCCGGACTTTTTATTCAAAAGCTTGGAAATAAAATTTTGATCCAACACTATGCTGACTATTGGCGCAAACTTGGAACTCTTCTTAATCATACTCTTGCTGCAATTCTAAAAGATTATTTCCCAGATGAGCGATTTACGGCCTACGTTGAAACTAGAAACAGTGAAATGGAAAATACGATTAGAAGAATCACAATGCCGGGAGTGAGAAATGATACAGCATCCCCGAATGAAGTTGAGATCACTGAGTTTGGAGTTAAGTACAAAGTTCGCTTTGACCAAAATTATGACCACGGCCTGTACACTGATATGAGTGCCATCAGAAAGAGAATGACTAAATATATGAAGGGATCTGTTTTAAACCTCTTCAGTTATACTGGTGCCTACTCTCTCTATGCGATGAAGTCAGGTGCTGAAAGTGTTGTATCAGTTGACCTTTCTCCAAAATATCTTAGCTGGCTTGAGGAGAACCTTGATCTTAACCCAGAGTTAAACAGAGAATCCCATGAGTCTCTTGAAATGCCAGTAAGTGTTGCCCTGTCAAAACTGGCCGCTGAGAAAAAACAATTTAACTTCATTGTCTGTGATCCCCCTACGGCCTCTAGTGATGGTAAGAAAACAACAAATGCCCTAGATAATTATGAAAAGATGATTCCTCAAATGATGAAGGTTCTAGCGCACGATGGCGTGATGGTAGTTTTTCAAAATACTCATAAAGTAACTAAGAAGAAATTTGAAGACAAGATCTCGGCAATAGCAAAGTCAAAAGGACTTAAGGTAATTGAAAATCTTAAAATGGCCGAAGACTGTAAGCCCCTATCGCAGTTTCCTGAAGGAAATTATTTAAATGGCCTAGTGCTTTCAAGGTATTAAAGCTTACGATTACCCCTCATCAAAAGGTTGGATAATCGTAGGCCTATTGGTTCTAAGATTTTAAATATTTATGAAAAAATCTTGAGACGATAAATAATTACTCCCCCGACCAAAATCGGTGCTATAAAACGAAGTGAAAATTTCCAGATTGGATAAAGCATCTTATGATGACTACCTTCAAAATCCTCTTTGAGATATTTGTCAGCAGCATACCAACCCACAAAAATTGACGTTAAAAAACCAGCTACAGGCATGGTCCAGTTTGAGACGAGATAATCAAACTTAGTGAAGAGGTCCACTTTGGTCAAAGTCTCATTAGCACCAAGTCCAAGCGCACAAAGCACTCCTATGCCCCAAATAACCCCTGAGGAAAGAAGTGTTGCCTTCTTTCTCGCAATATTAAACTTCTCCGAAACAAAAGAAACTGTAACTTCTAGAATTGATATCGTTGAAGAAAGAGCAGCAAGTGCAACCAGAAGATAAAAGAGAGAGAGGATAACAGTTCCACCGGGAACGGAATTGAACTGAGGAATTAGAGTGGTAAAGAGAATTGAAACAGACTCACCTATTTTAATATCAGTACCAAAAATAATTGGATACATCATAAAACATGCAATAATTGCAATCATAGTATCAAGCAATGTGATCCATAGGCCTGTTTTGAATATATCAGTTGCCTTTGTTAAGTGAGATCCATAAATAACCATGATACCAGCAGATACCGACAGCGTAAAAAAGGCATGTCCGACGGCCTCTAACACAGAATGAGGAGTGATCTTTTCCATATCAAAAGAGAAAAGAAAATCAAATGTTTTACCTCCACCAAACTCATAAAGAGAATACCCTGCAATGAGTATAACTAGGCCAACAAAAAGCGGCATAATAACTTTCAAGACCTTTTCAATCCCCTTAATCTCTTTGATAACAATAAGTGTAGTTATAAACATGAAAAGGGTGTGGTAACCAACTTGCTTTAGTCCATTACCTAAGAATTCAGTAAAGCGTGGAGCAACGGTCTCGTTATTAAGCATTGATAAGTTTCCAAGAAGAGACTGAAAACAATACTCCACGGTCCATCCAGCAACAACTGAATAGTATGTCAGAATAAGGAAGGAAGTTATAATCGTTACTCCCCCCACAAGCTTCCAAAAGATATTGTCTTTTGAAAGTTTTCCCATTGCGAGGTAAGCATTGGCCTTCGCCTTCTTTCCAATTGCGATTTCAGCAATCATGATGGGATAACCCACAAGGGCAATTGCCAACAAATAAATAATGACGAATGCACCTCCGCCATTCTCATAAGTAATATATGGAAACTTCCATATATTACCTAGGCCGACTGCAGACCCGACACAGGCCAAAATGAAACCAAAGGACGAACTCCAGCTGGAGCGCTCACTATTTTCAGACATAACTTCTTCCTTGTTAGTTAGTACACATTATATTTAATCATTAAATAGTATTAGATTGAAGAACAAATTTTACTAATTAAAGTTAAGACAGCGCTTGTAGTAAGATTTCTCGCCGGAACTATAGGCATTTCGAATTTTTTTATCACGACTTGCAGGAAAGCGTCCAAACTTGCCCTTAAAAAGTGCAAGCCTTTTTAAATCATTGCTGCAGGCCTTTTTCATAATTGCTTCATACTCTAAAATTGATGCCAATGGATACGGGAGTCCATAAGCAGAAGAGATCAAAGTAGCGTGGTCATCAGTTACCTGAGTAATTTCCCCTCGCTCGATTCCGTAGGCCTCACTCTTATTCCAAAACTTTCGATACTCTCTCCCAACCTTGTAAAACTCCTTAATCGCTTGATAGCGGGAGATCTTCCCAGACTTAGGATCTAGTATTTTGCTACAGGTAGAATTCTTTTTAGAGCTTCCAGGCATAAGTTCCTCGAGAACTTTACACTCAACCATGTAGGCATCGACCTCTCCACCTTTGGCCTCAATAGTGTTCGAGATAAAACGCTTGAGTTTAAAGTTAACAAGATAGGGATTAAAAGGAATCCTGTAGGAAAAATGAGTTAACTCATGAATAAGATCAAGGGCCCCATCCAAAATAGTAAGCTCACGATTGAGGAAAATTTGTGATTTATTTTCATAGGAAACTTTACCCGGATCACTAGGTGAAAACCGACGAACTAAAGTGGTATCACAAATGGAAACATCTCCAGAAGAGAGCACTCCTAATAGCTCTTCTCCCTGGGAGCGGGCCTTAGCACGGGCCTTCCCTAAAATAAAGCGAGCAGTTGGAGATCTCTTTAAAATTCCAATGAGGTTTTTAATAGACATACTTTCAGTGCGACCCAAAGTCGTCCATGAATCACTTGTACGAAGATCTATATCACTCCCAAGGTCATGGACTTTCCTGACGAATGTCCCTCCGAAAGCGGAAAAACCAAGTGAAAATATAAGTGCCATAAGCAGTAGTCTCTTCATCACTAGACTTATCGGAGACACCGATAAAAGAAGTAAGAAGGAAAAAATAATTTATAGTTTCAAGTAAAGTTTGCCCGAGATACCCGAGTGTTTTTCTCGCTTTTT
>JAGLCH010000071.1 GCA_023146355.1 Bacteriovoracaceae bacterium
TACACTTTGTGCTTAAAGGTGATGGTAGACTTTATATTCAGTATACAGGTGAGCTTACTCCTGATGCCTATAAGTCAGTGGCAATTAAGCTCAATGCACCCAGCGGAAGTCAAGATGTCGCGACGGCAACCAGCGTCGGGACAATTGTTGATGAAAATTACTCATCTTGTTCTGGTGGGCTGCAGCAGATCATTGTTAATAATCTGATTAATGATCTGCCCTATAATATGGCAGTTGCCTGTGTTGATAAATTTAATTTTGCCACCAAGTTTACTGCTTCCATATCTGGGACACCAGAACCTATTAGTGCCTTTTTAGAGAAAAATGCCTGTTACTTTATTTCTGCTGGATTTGGAGAAGAGCACTACGTTTTAGCGTTCTTTAGAGAGTTTCGTGATCAGGTACTGCTTGAAAGTTCATGGGGACAAGACTTTGTTGGATGGTATTACCGCACTGCGCCTAAATACGCCAATATTGTATACACAAGCGATAGTTTGAGCTTTATGGTGAGGGTTGCATCCCATTGTCTTTACTTTATCTTAAACTTTTGGAAATTGATTTTTGCACTTAGCGCGCTTACAATTGGTGCAACTCTTTTTGTTCTGACCCGAAGGAATGTGAATGCAAGATTATTCTGATTTCTCTATATTACTTGTCGACGATGAGCGCGACATTTGTGAATTTCTTGCAGATGAATTCAGTGAGATTGGTTTCTCAACTGATTGTGCATGTGGTGTACAGAAGGCCATTAAGCTGATTAGTGAAAATGTCTATGATGTAATTATTTCTGATTTTAAGATGCCTGATGGGGATGGGCTTCAGGTTCTTACTGCAGCAAACTCCTCTTCCTATGAGCCGCATTTTTACTTCATTTCAGGGCAGGCAGATATTTACCCTGAAGAGGCTGAGGGTTTAGGGGCAAAAAAGTTTTATACAAAGCCATTTGATATTGATGAGCTTATTGAAAACGTTAAAGTTAACCTAGCTAAGCTAGTAGCTCGCTCCTAGGAAGGTCATGACTAAAGTAGTTTTACTATCAAAAAAGACTGCACTAGCAGGTGATCTTAAGAGACGCCTGAAAGAAGATGCTGGGGTCGTCTGCGATATCTTTGAGTATCGGCCAGAGGTTGTAGAGCACATTACAAAGTTCCAGACTGATGGTCTGATTATGATAGACCTCGATACTAGTCGTGATATTGCTTTAATCCTCAAAGGTGTTGCCTTTTCCCTCAATCCCGATGCTACAAAAGTGATTATTTTGTCTGAAGACTTAAGTCGAGCTGCCGAATCTTTTGAAGAATTTGAGTCGATGCACATTAAAATTCTCTCTCTTCATGAGTCTATTGAAACAATTGTTAAAGAAATAAATGTTCACCTCAGCGAGGAGATCAAGCAGGATCTAGTTAAAGAGGGAAAAGAGGCCGCGAAGCTTGAAAAGCCTGCTACAACTAATGGTAGCGCCGTAACCATGAATATGGAATTTCTTAAAGTCTTTGTGGACGCATCTAAAGACGTTGTTGCTCAAATGAGTGGAGACTCTTCTATCTCCCATGGTAGCCCTGTCTTTTTATCAAAAATGGAAGAATTACCTGATATTGCAATTCGTAGTCGTATTGAAATTATAAGTGAGCACTTTAAGGGCAGTTTTTTCATCTCGTTTCCAAAGGAATCTTACCTTGGTTTTATTGAAATCGTTCTCGGTGAGCGCATGGATAGTATTGACGAGGAAAATAAAGACTTTATTTTAGAACTTGCTAATATCGTTTATGGGCAGTCAAAGCGTATTCTTAACAGCTCTGGCTTTGAGCTTGATATGAAGTTTCCTGAGTATTATGATAATGTAATTGAGTCTTCATCTCCTGTATTTGTTATTCCATATGTGACAAATTTTGGTCCTTTTTATATCAAGGTCGCACCAAATTTGTTATAGTTTTTCCTGTAAAATTCTTAAGGAGTAATCATGTCACACCCTCTAGGTAAGTGGGCCGTGATCGATATTGAAACAACAGGTGCAGATGCTGCACATGATGAGGTTATCGATCTTGGCTTTCTCGAATTTGAAGGAACAACACTTGTTCGCAAATATAGTTCACTTGTTAAATTCGATGGTAAGCTATCAAAATTTATTCAAAAACTTACTGGCATTACCCCAAAGATGCTTAAAGGCGCTCCTCAGTGGAGAGAAGTTGAGCCAGAACTACAGTCACTTTTAGGTCATAATCTTTTGGCCCATAATGCTGATTTTGAGCACTCATTTCTCTCTCGTTTTTTCGAAGATATTTCAGAAGGGAATGATAGAGAGCAATATCAAGATAGTATGTATTATCTTGCCCTTTTATTTCCTCAATTCTCAACATTAAAACTAGAGAAGTTTATTATAGATCTCAGGATTTCTGATACAGAAGTGCATAGAGGTTTTGAGGATTCATTAGATCTTTTGAAAGTGATACTTGTGGCAACGCTAATGGTTCGTCGTGACCGTGAGTACTATAATCATCTTAATGCCATTTTTGAAAAATATGATTTAGAAAGTTTTTGGTACCACCAATTCTTTAAACTTGAAGTCGAAGATCTTTATCATATTGCTGATCAAATTGATTTTGATATTGAAGGAACTCTGACTAAGGCACTCGATGGTTTGTCCGAGGTTTCGAGTAAAGAAAACTACGATACAAAAGATTTTGACCTAGGCTTCTCTGGTGGAAATATTTCTGCCATTTTAAAGGATGAAGATAAGGTCACTAAGCACCTTCCATTCTATTCATTTCGTCAGTCACAACTTGAGTTATCTCTAAAGGTTGGGCAATGCCTTAAAAATGAAGTTCATG
This sequence comes from Bacteriovoracaceae bacterium, assembly GCA_023146355.1. Classification (GTDB taxonomy): domain Bacteria; phylum Bdellovibrionota; class Bacteriovoracia; order Bacteriovoracales; family Bacteriovoracaceae; genus JAGLCH01. The sequence goes on from JAGLCH010000071.1 coordinate 2,829, forward strand.
CCCTTGTTCAGGCACCAACAGGCACCGGAAAGACTTTAGGTTATTTGCTTCCCGCTGCATTATTTGCTCTCAACGAGAAAAAGCAGGTTTTAATCGCGACAGGTACTAAAACGCTGCAAGAGCAGGCGATGAGTAAAGATGTACCGCAATTAAGAAAGCTTCTGGGGCTCGGAAAAGAGAAACTTAAGATTACTCGCATGATTGGTTCATCTAACCATATGTGTGAGCTTCTCTATCGACAGAATGTGAATGATGGCACTTTTATGAGTAAGGCGCTTCCATTTAATGAGGCCTTTACTGAAATCTATTTTGAAATGGCCTTTTTCTATAATTCAAGAATGCCCTATGACAAAAAAATCGTTCGGGATGAACTTCCCTTTGTTATGAAAATGAAGAATAGGGATTTTGGCGAACTAGAAAAAAATATTGCGGTGGATTTTAGAAGTTGTACTGGCTTTAAGTGTCCATATCGCGATGTTTGTTCCTATATGAATGGAATTAACGAAGCAAAAGAAAGTGATCTCATTATTGGAAATCACGCACTAATGTTTAGCTGGCCTAGGGCATTTCCTCGTCCGGGGCATATTATTGTTGATGAGGCACATAAAATTGAGGGAGAGGCAACCAATGCTTTTTCCCTTGAGGTTACAAATGACTCACTCTTAGGATTAGGAAAAAGCCTGCGTAACAGTCAAGGTCTTGGTTCACTTTATTATCTTCTTGAAAATGATGATGATTGTGGGAACTCAAAAGACTTAGTAAAAGAATTAAAAGATGAAGCTCACCTTACATTCACCTCAATGCATGATCATCTATTGGCATTGCCTGATATCATCGAAAAGTATTTCAAGCGCAGACCATACTATACAGACACTTTTTGGAATGAATCTCCTATGGTGTACGACGTGGAAACGGATGATGCTTTAGCGCTTAGTATTTTCAATTCCTTTTCAAGTATAAAAAATATTTTAGAACTTCTAGAGCAGGTGCTTACTCCTTACTATTCTAGGTGGGACATTAAAAATATTAAGGATGACAATCAAATCGTTGCTCTCACTCGCTTTCACACTTTTTTTGACCAGCTAGAAGACACGCGCAATGCCTTGGATGTTTTACTTACGAGGAAGGAGGGTCATTCCCATGCTCTCAAATTTCATGAGAAATATGGGTTTGCAACTTATTCTGGTCCAATAGATGTTGGCCGCGTCCTTCACGACGGCCTTCTCGAAACAAGTCAGTCGGTAGTCTTTACCTCTGCAACTCTAGGTAATGCAAAAGGAGATCAGGGGACGCGTGGAGTAGAGTGGGCCACTGGTTATCTCTATCTCGATCCAAAAAAGCGTTTTAAGAGTGGGTCTTTTCTTCCTGCTGTTTATGACTATACAAATAAGGCAAAAGTTTTTCTCTGCGACGATACGCCTCCACTCTTTAGGCCAGAGTTTGTTCCAGAGGTCTTGGGGCCTATAATGGGGCTAATTGAGAATATTGGTGGTAAAACATTGCTTCTTTTTTCTGCAAGAGCAAGGTTTGAAACAGCTCGTGAGATTCTTCTAGAGCGCTTTGACGGTAAGATTCCTCTTTTTATTCAAGGGATGGGGAGTAATGTTATTGATGAGTTCAAAGAGAAGGGTGGGATACTTCTTGGAATGGAGTCTTTTGGAGAGGGGATTGATATTCCTGGTGAAACACTTCAGTTTGTCTTTGTTGATAAGATTCCAGACCTCAGGCGTGAACTAGTGATAGATGATCGACGAGACTACTATGAGAAAAATATTGGAAATGAATTTACTGATTACTTTCTATCTCATCGAACGCGCTCACTTCACCAAAAGCTTGGACGTCTGCTTCGCACTACCAGTGACTCTGGTGGTGTCATCGTTGTAGATTCAAGAATAAAAAAATGGAAGGGAGCAACCATGGGCAAGATGATTAAGCTAATGGAGCCATACAATATGGAGCGAACTAATCTAAAAGATGCAGTTGAACAAGTAGAGCAGTTTATCAATGACTAGTATAGGCCCTACTAATAGGTGTCATTAGGCACCTCTAAGGCCAGTGTCATTGTAGCACTGGTTCTTTTTATTATTGGTGCGCTGCGGTGCGCTATGTTGATTTAACTGTTCGTTATTATAGATAAGTGTACTGATTGTCGTTTTGGCATGGACCTTGCTTTATAATAAGACAACAGCTGGCAACAAACGGTAGCCTTGGTAGATTTAAAAGTCGTCTAATTTCCCACCTTGGCCAGCGCATTACGAGGCCCTGAATTGGGCACGATCAACTTCCCACCATACACACACATCTATGTATTTTTAAATTAATGACCAAGGCACCCGGCGTTTTGCCGCGTTTCCATTTACTGATCTGGATCTAGGTTGTTGAGGTACTTAACCATGATAACAATATCGTTGATATCATCTGTTATCCTATAGGGAATTGACTTGTGCTTACTAATATAAAGTACGATGTTGTCTTTTTTCTTATCATTATCATCATCATTTTCGACTGTTACCAGTATATATTCATCACCTTGAAGTGATGTTTTTCCTACCATGATAGGCTCGCTGCTGGGATTATCCTTGTGAAGTGAGAGTGTTGTTTGCTTCAATGGGGTTTCAAATACCCATTGATTATTACTTGAGTAGGCGGTGTAGTTATTTTTTCCATTAATATCAAATTTCTTAGAAAGTAGAAAAATAAAGTTACAACAATTTGCTGGAGTATTTATGGTAAAGCGAGGTGG
>JAGLCH010000072.1 GCA_023146355.1 Bacteriovoracaceae bacterium
GAGAACTTCAGGTTCATTTTTTCAGCAATATAATGAACTGAATTAGTTTTCGCAAGATGAATCGCAACGTTCCATATATCGCTCGGGATTCTCCCTCGCTTTCCAGTGCGGTTTGCTCTCCAGTATTCAATTTTCTCAACAGCTTCATCAATGGTAATTTGTTCATTCATGTTTTATCTCCTGGTTTTATAACTAGAAGATCAAAACATTACGAAGTTAGGAAATCACGCACGCTCTGTGGAAGGACACGATTTAACGAAGGGTGGCTATGATCGCATGGTTGAGATTTCTCCTCCACTTAAAGTGTTCTTGCTTCAGTTAAAGGAAGAGAGTGGAGAGCAGGAATTTGTATTACCAAGAAGTCGTGACTGGGAAACTGGACGACAATCTTCAATTCTTCGGGAGTTTCTTGGCGAAATTGGACTTAAGTCAGTGAGGTTTCATGACTTAAGGGCGAGTTGGGCGTGTCTGCTAATGATGAAGGGGGTTCCGGCGATTCAGGTTATGATGATGGGCGGTTGGCGGGATATGAAAACCTTCCAAATCTATGTTCGAAAAGCTGGGATTGAAATAAAAGGAGCGACGAAAGTACTTAGCTGTCTTGAGAATGATTAAGAAATAAGTTCATTCCACTTAGTGTAGCGGCAAAATCGCTTATAATCTTAAACATTTCTGAAAATTAAATAATAGATGTTCATATATAGCCGATAAGATATTGAATATGAATTAAATAAGGTTGTATGTGTCCATCTATTTTGGATGGAGGAACAGTTATGAAAGCACCAAGATATTTAACAAAATCTAGATTCAAGCTGGGGACGGAGTGTCCTACGAAACTTTTCTATACAAAGAAGAAGGAATACCTCGATTCTAAAATGGATGATAGCTTTTTGGCCGCTCTCGCTGAAGGTGGTTTTCAGGTGGGTGAACTCGCTAAATGCTACCACCCAGGTGGCCACGATATTACTACTCTTGATTATGAAGAGGCCGAAAGACAAACTGAAGAATTATTGAAGCTTGATAAGGTAATAATATATGAACCAGCGATTAGGTTTGGAAATCTTTTCATCAGAATTGATGTACTTGTCAAAAATGGAAATCATTTTGATCTTATTGAGGTTAAGGCAAAGTCATTTGATAGTGAAAACGATGAGTTTGTTGGGAAAAGAGGCGGCATCCTAGCTAATTGGAAGCCTTATCTATATGACGTAGCTTTTCAGAAGTATGTTCTTGCCGGAAAATTACCAAATGCCAAGATTGATAGCTATCTCATGATGGCAGATAAGAATTCTCACTGTCCTGTAAATGGTCTCAATCAGAAATTTCGAGTAGTAAGAGATAAATCTAATAGAACAGGAATCAAGGTTTC
>JAGLCH010000073.1 GCA_023146355.1 Bacteriovoracaceae bacterium
CGAATTCGACGAAAATCTTTTGTAACAAGAGATGCATTATCACGAACAACAGAACGAATTGTTTCATTCTCTGGCTGGTTCGCAAGATCTCTAAATGAGTTATAGAATCGGTTAAGGATCTTGTTGAGCCCCTCATTATCGATCTCATTAAAAATATTTTCAACTTGTTCTAGTTGTAGTGATCGCTCTTGAAAATATTCATGTTCTGAAATACTAGCGTTCAGTCTTTTCTCAATGAACTCATCATGGACACGGTTAATGTTAACAATGCGCGCACCAGTACCGTGAACTAGGCCACCTTTTGAAATAGGCGTATTAGAAGTCTGAACGACTTTTTGACGTGAATAACCTTCAGTATTGGCATTGGCCATATTGTGCCCAGTGGTCTCTAAAGCTTTCTTTGAGACGTTTAGTCCTGAGACGCCAATACTTAATAGATCTGACAAAACTTACCCCTTCCTAGGTGTTTGCTTTACAACCTCTGCGACTATCGCTTGAGATTGATACTTCCTGTATGCGTTGTTTCTCTTCCTGTTGAGGTGTAGACAGAGCACTTTTTTTCTCCTGTCGCATCCTCTCTAATACTTTTAAGCGAATCAATTGCTTTATTAATGAAAATTTGATTCTTCTTGTTCTGATCTTGGATTTTTTCAATGATATCAATGAGAAGTGTATTGAACTTAAAAAGGTGTTGTCCCTCTTTCTCGGGACTAACATCACTCATCACTTTCAACAGCTGTGAGATACTGTTTATGATCGAGTGCTTTTTTCCTGATTCATTCGCAAGCGCAAGGTTTACTTTACCTATCAGATCTAGTCTTAGCTCCTCTAAGTTGCCTACATACTCAATAATTTCTTGCTTTTGCTCGATTACGATATCAAGTTGATCGAGGTTGTTTTCGATAAGGCAGTTGTATTCCTCTGAAGTAAGATCAAAAAGGTCAGCATGTTTTTCGCAAAACATTCTCCATAAGTCTGTGACCTGAAAATATAGTAATTCTAGCTGTGTTGGTTTTTTCGACATATTAGGCCCCTAGGTATTCTAGAAATCAGTCTTAAGCATCTTGTCAGCAATTGCTTCATAATTAAAATCATAATTGCCTGCTGCAATTTGTTCTTTGAGCTTTGCAATCTTCTCACTTTTATCAATTTCAGGTGCGGTATCTACAGCTTTCTTGATTCTTGAGAAGTCTTTTACGGCATCAGGAATGGCAACTTTTGCATCACGCTTTGTCTTTTCAAGCTCTGTTCTGCGAACATCATCTGTTCGCTTGAGCTCCACATTCTTGATTCTGTTCGCAGGTTCACCTTTCTTTTTGTAGTTGGAAAGTTGTCCTGAATTACTTGCGGGATTAATATTATTCATTTGTGTCCTCCTTGTGGTATTTACTAATACCGACACGGCCACCAGAGACTTCCTGTTCTGGCCTTATCCTTATTTCTTGTTGTTCAAATTTCTGACGGTATAGTTCGACCGCTTTTTTATGTGGCATTCTCGCCTTCTCACGAGATAAATGCATATTTAAATTCGCTTCAGTTCTCATTTCTTTTGGGTAAATTTGATCTAAAATCATACGCTGAACACCCATGCCACCATTCTGGCTTGCCATAGCATCTGCTCGTTGATTTGATTGAAGTGACTTATAAAATTGTGAGCTAGGTGAGTCTGCTGTTACTTTTCCAGCAGTTTTATTCATTTGCTCAATCATCATATTGGCAAACATCTTTTCCATGCCAGAAGCAACATCTGTGTATGCTTTCGGGATGTACTTATCATCAGTCTTTTGGACTGCAGGCTTCTGCAAGTTTAAGAATGATGATTTTGTGATGTTATTTGCCATTAAACTTCCTGTTTTTTCGGCGATAGAATCATTCCTTGATCCCTTCCGACAACTAATACCTTACTATTGTACCACTAAAAAAAAAAAAAAACTAATTATGCCCTTTAGATCATCTCAATTTCTCCGATAAGGGCCCCGTTTCTTTTAAGTGCCTGAAATATTGAAATCAGATCCTCTGGTGTGGCCCCAAAGGCGTTAAGGCTCTCGACTAAATCTTTAAGGGTGGTCTTTTCTTCCACAAAGTAGAGAGATCCAGGCTTCGCATCTTTCTGCGCTTTGTCCCCTCCTATCTGAATTGTGAGGTCTCCGTGGCTTATTGCAACCGATTTAAGCGCCATCTCGCCTCCGGCGACAATTGTACCAGTTCTTTCATTAATCACTATTTTTGCAATTGTATCTGTATAAACCTTGAAGTTTTCAATGATGGCCATAAGCTCTACCACCTTGCGCTGATAGTGAACTGGAATCATAAGATCGACAGTAGTTGAATCTTTAGCAGATGCATACTTCCCACCGAGTTCTTGATTGATAGTTTTTTCAATCCTTGCGGCAGTTGTAAAGTCTGGGTTATTGAGGCTGAAGCGAAGAGAGTTTTTCTTGTGAAAGTTAACTTGTAGTTCCTTTTCAACTGTTGCGCCACCAGGAATGAGTCCTGTTGTAGCAAACTTAGAGCCTTTGTCTAGGCCTCCAATTGATACTGCACCGTTGGCAATTGCGTAAATTTTACTATCACCACCTTTTAGGGGAGTAACGAGAAGGGTTCCTCCGGCAAGAGATGAAGAGTCTCCAATTGCAGAAACCGTAATTCCGATTTTCTGACCGACTCGCGCAAAGGGAGGAAGTTTCGCAGTTACAATAACCGATGCAACATTCTTAGAGGTTATTTCTCGTTTAAGATTTAGACCGAGTTTTTTAAACATTTTTTTTAATGACGTATTTGTGATCTCGGCACCACCGTCACCTGTTCCATTGAGGCCAATCACTAGGCCATAGCCAATGATGGGATTTTCGCGAACACCTTTAACAGAGACCAAATCTTTCAGTCTGCTTGGTCCAGCAAAGGAATTAATCGTTGCTAATAGTAGAAGTAGAGTTATTGCCTGCTTCATGGTCACCTACCTAATTAATTGAATCGTGGTTTCTAAGAAATCATTTGAGTCAATCGTATCGTCCGACTTGATATCCTTGCGGGCTATCAACGCCTGTACTTCAACTAATCTCTTACGTTTTTTGTACAACACATTCTTCTGAGCTTTTAATAAAATATGTTCACGGTTGATTTCTTCCATAATTATTGAAGTAAACCTATCGTGGATCTTCTCATTGCTTTTTGTCGGGGCGTCATCCTCTGCCACCGTAGGCTCCGCTGCTGCTGGCGCCGCTTCTTTTGCGCCTTTCTTAGCTGGCCTTTTCTTTTTTAGTGGTGGGAAAGAGCGCTTAAGCTCCATTGTGACTTCGTTTTTCAACTTACCTTGAACATTTATTAAAACGATGTCTCCAACTTTTCTATTTTTATCAGATGAAAATAAGTAGTTCTCATTTCCTGTTCCTGCCCAAAGGCTACCATCTGATCCATTATCAACTAAATCGTCTGCCTTATAACGTTTGCGAGGTTGGTTTGATTTTTTATAATATCTTTTTACCTTTGGGTGAATAGACTGATTATTGTTCGTTGATGGCCCTGCATATCGCTTGTTTTTTTGAGGCTTTCGGTACTGGTCAAAGCGCGTATCTTTATACTGTTTACCTTTTTTTTGGCCTGCGTACTCTTGATCCATCTGACGATGCATGTTGTTGATTAATCCTGAACAACTGCTCAGGAGTAATAATAATGTCAATGTGCTGATCGAAATGAGTACTCTCATAATTGTATAACTACCTTGTTAAAGTCGATGACTTTACCTGTAAGAGTTTTCTTACTTTTTATTGATCTAAGTTGAATAATATCCCCATATTTTCCCATTCTCATTGGGATTGCCTTACCGCTAAGTTGAATGCCATTTTTCTCAAGACTGATTCTTACAGGGGTTCCTGATCTTACTAGCGCAAGCGCCGTTGCATTCGACAGCTTAAGGGCCTGCCCCTTACTTAAAGGACCATTTAAACGATAGTGGGAAATTCTCGCTAAGTTCCTAAATAGTCTTTCTGGGTAAGCGGAATAAACTAAACGTTTTTCAAATTCACTCGGATCAATTCCGCCATATGTTGTAGTGAGATGTGTCTTGGCAACGAGTGCTTTTACTCTGGCCTTGAGTGTTCCAGTCACCCAGATTTTCTTATTCTGAGCCTTTAAAGAATTATTAATCGAAATGGCGATGGATTTCTTTCCGAGGTCTTTATTTTTAAGTCTTATGGAAATCGAGTCATACTGTTCGAGAGTTATAACTTTAATCGTGGATGCTTTAAGATCATCTAGCTTATAGTTCGAACCAAAGCTAAACCGCTCACTAATTAAATTTGAGAGTGAATTAATAATAATTTTTTTGGGAGAGATATCTACGTTTGGGAGATCATCTAATAAGTAGTTTGACTGAATAGATCCCTCAAAATCAAGGAGCGATTTAACAAATTGAACTTGAATTTTATTGTTGCAGTTTGTTTCTTTAATTAAGGAGGATGAGGTAATTGATTCTCTAGAAATTATGTAGTTCTTATCCCACGCCAAAATGTAACAATCCCCTGCGATGGATTTCGCAGCATAGATTAAGACTAATAGAGAAACAATGTTTCGTACTTTCATTTACTACCTAAGGTTGTTAACCGTTTGAAGTATTTCATCTGCTGCTTTCATCACTTTAGCGTTTAGTTCAAATGTTCGTTGGGCCTTGATCAGTCCAGTCATCTCATTCATAATGTTGACGTTAGAAGTCTCTAGTTGGCCCTGCTTGATTACTCCGGTATTATCATTACCACCAACTTGTTCGAGGGAGTTTCCACTTGATTTGGTCATAGCATAAAGATTGCTACCCATTGACCGAAGTCCAACAGGATTCACAAACATAAATACTGGGATTTGCCCCACATTTTGTGGGTCAGGTTGGCCATTGAGAAATGCCTCAACCGCTCCTGTCTCCGTAATGTTTACACTTCTTGTGGTTGGAGGGAATTGGATAGTAGGAAAAACCTTGTAGCCCCTTGAGTTAACCAAGATCCCCGTATGGTCAACATTGAATGACCCATCTCTTGTAAATGCGAGAGAACCATCATTTGTGATGATGCCAAAAAAACCATCTCCATTGATTGCAAGATCAAATGGGTTGTTTGTAATTTTGAGTGAACCCTGCGAGAAAACTTTTCTTGTTGCTCCAACCTTTGCTCCACTTCCAATTTGTACTCCAACATTATACTGACTGTTGCTACTCGAGCGTCCGCCAGCTTCTGTGATCGTTTCATACATTAAGTCTTCAAACTCAACACGTGACAGCTTAAAACCGGTAGTGTTTGCGTTGGCAATATTGTTTGATATTGCAGTGATGTTTGCCTCTTGAGCGGCCATTCCTGTTGCTGCGATATTCAAGGCACGAGTTACTGCAAAGACACTGAAACTTGATGTGAGGAATAATAAAAGAATGGTTAGTTTAGAATTTAGCAATTTCATTTACCCCTTTTTGAGCGATGTTATCGTATGCTTTCATTGCTCGTTGTATCGTTTGAAAGTGTCTTGTGGCCTGAATCAACGAGGACATCTCGCTAACGGCATTAACATTTGATTCCTCTACAAACCCCTGCCTGACTGAGGCCTGAATAGGTTTTGTAGAGATGTTTTTAAAATCGTTATTAATAAAAGTAGCACTTCCCTCTTTTCTTAGGGCGTGTACATCATCGAATTCAACTACAGATAGTTTGCCGATTTGTTGACCTTTTTGAAAAATGTCACCAGAAAAGGTCACAGATACTCTTGCATCTGATCCAATTGAAATTGAGCGGTCAGCAGGTTTTGCAAGATCACCTCCTGCTTGTAAAGAGGCCGGGTCGAGCCTTGAAAGGACAGGATATCCCTGATTTGTAACTAGCTTACCTTCACTTGAAACAGTAAAGGTTCCTCTTCTTGTGTATCGAATTCCGTTTGGTGATAGAACTTCAAAAAAACCCTTTCCACTCAGTGCCACATCAAGTGGGTTTTGAGTCGGGCGCAACTGCCCTTGAGAGAAATCAGTATAGCTACCGTCAACTTTTACTTTTGCATTTTCTGCACCATTGGAGTGATAAAAGTCGTCTGGACTCCATTCTTTATTGGGGAGATCGACCTGATCTACCCCTTTGCTGAATACTGTGAGATGTTCCTTGAATACCAGTTGATCCTTTTTGAATCCTGGAGTATTGGCGTTGGCAACATTATTAGCAATGGTGTCAACATTGCGCTGTTGTGCAATTGCGCCAGATACGGGAACCCAGATATTTTTCAAAGTGCGCCCTCCTAGGTCAGATTGTGCCTTCGTGGCACTACACTTCTTCCATTTCAAATCATACCTCTTCGGGTGCCAACATTTCCACACTAGGCAAAATTTCCCCGGCACATTCTACTCGTTTTCCCCCTCTTATAAATTGGATACTTAAGTGATATTCTGATATAGATTTAGTCACTTACAGTTCTGATATTTTTTTTATATTATGTACTTGCGTCAAATTAATGACGATATTGAGAGGACCAGTGGGAAAAAAAGTAACAGCAAATAGCTTTGAAAGTTCGCTTGGAGAGCTTGAGTCAATAGTTCAGTCTTTAGAAAATGGTGATCTTGAGCTTGAAGACAGCATTAAAAAATTTGAAGACGGAGTGTCGTTATACAAAAACTGTAAAAAATTACTTTCAGAAGTTGAAAAGAAGGTAACAAAACTTACTAAGGATTTGAAGGAAGAGGAACTGTAGTTAATGACTCGCTCCCTATGGTGGCCATTTTTTCTGCACCTGTCTTTATCTATCCTTATACAAGGTTGCTCCACAGTAAATACAACTAAGCGTTCTTCTGTTCGTGATTTTGGTGTAGCAGTTGATGTGGGTCAAAAGGCAACATCATCTTTAGATATTTCGCGCACTAGTTCTGCTGGTCCTGTGATAACCGAAAATAACGATGTTATAAATGTAGAGCAAAAACAGCAGGACGTTGTAGCACTTATCCTAGGGCCGGGTGGAAATCGAACTGCTGGGCATGTGGGCTTCATAAAAGCTTTGGAAGAACACAAACTTAAAGTTCATATTGTTACGGGTACCGGACTCGGTGCTGTTGTAGCAGCACTATATGCGTCGGGAAAGAGGTCAGATAGAATAGAATGGTTTTTCTATAAGCTATTTAATAAGACAAAAAACTTTACTCCATATAGTCAAAATTGGCTTGAGGTCACACAAATCATGTTGAGGGAGGAGTTTGGTTCAAAAAGAATTGAAGAATTACCAACTGCCACAATTATCCCGCTATATGATTTGAAAGAGCGCCGCATTCATTATTTTTCTAGGGGACCAGTTGTTGAACTACTTTCCGAGAATTTAAAGCTAAGCAATAACCGCGAATCTAGATTTATCAGCTCACTTCAGTGGGAAATCCATTCTATTAAATTCTTGAAGTCATATGGTGCAGACAAGCTACTGGGAGTCAGTGTTTTGGGGCGTGAAGTGCTTTTTCAAAAGTGGGATGATTATTTACTCGGCGTGTTTGGTAAGGCCATTGCTATGAGTCGTACCAGTGCAGAATTATTAGATTGGAGTATCGAGTTACCCACTGACACATTGCCGATTGATAGCGTTAAAGAGATACCACTTTTTATTCAAAAGAGTTATGATATGGCCTATAAAAAAGTCGAGTTGTATATAAAGGAAGGGGCAAAAAAAAGTCAAGGCCCTGAGTAATTCCATCGCTTAATGAGGAATGAATGAAGAATAATTTTTTGAAAGTTTTATGGATCATGTGCGGTTTGGGGCTGGCCGGTGTGCTTACCTTCGTCGTTGTCATTGCCTTCTTCTCATTTGGGCTGCCAAAAATTGCAACTCTAGCAGATTACAAACCACCAATTCCTTCACAGATTCTTTCTAAGGACGGAACTGTCCTAGCAGAAATAGGTAAGCAAAAAAGACAAGTTGCTACCCTCGACGAAATACCACAAGTTATTATTGACGCCTTTTTATCTGCAGAAGATAGTGGTTTCTATAATCATGAGGGGGTCGACTATATGGGGATCGCCCGCGCAATGCTTGCAAATTTAAAGGCAGGACGCGTTGTACAGGGTGGAAGCACGATCACTCAGCAGGTTGCTAAATCTCTTCTACTTACTAATGAGCGTTCAGTCGTTCGAAAAATTAAAGATGTTCTTTTAGCGCGAAGAATTGAAGACAGATTTAGTAAAAGAGAGATTTTATTTCTGTATCTTAACCAGGTTTATCTTGGCGGCGGATACTACGGAGTAAAAGAGGCCTTCCGTGGTTACTATGGGAAGGAATTGACTGAAGGAACAGTTGCCGAGAGTGCAATGATCGCAGGATTATTAGTCGCTCCTGGTAAATATTCTCCATATATACATCCAAAATTTGCAAAAAAACGACAAGGTTATGTTCTACGAAGGATGTATGCCAATAAGAAAATTTCAGAAGAGCAATTTAGAGAGGCACTAGCAGAAAAGATTAGGTATAGGCTGAGAAAAAGTAATTATTTTAAAGCGGGATATTTCACTGATTGGGTTCGTCAAAGAGTAATTGAGCTTGTAGGGGAAGAAAACTTCCTGACTAATGGATTTAAAGTAGTCACGACAATTGACTGGGAGCTCCAACAAGTAGCTGAAAAACAAATTGCCCTTGGCGTAAGACAGATTGATAAGCGGCAGGGTTATAAAGGGCCATTAGGGCATTTAGCAACTCCAGAAGAGGTTACGGAATATGAAAAGAACTTTCGTGTAGATCTATATAAGAGTACGTCCAATTATTTTGTTCTAGATCAGCAGTTATCAAAGAAATATGAAGTTACCTATGATGAAGAACTTCATTTAAATGCGAAGAAAGCTAGAGAAGAGTGGAGAAAAGAAATTGCCCACCGTCGATTTGTTCCGGGTTACAGTCCAGAAGACCCCCTCGTAAACCACCTTCAAGAGAACAACAACTACAAGGCAGTAGTAGAAAAAGTTGATGGCCTTGCTCGATTAATTTACATCACTATCGGAGGTGTCCCTGGAATAATCAGTCACCAAGGTTATCGTTGGGCCCATGAGAGAATTATTTCTGAAGAGCGTTCAAATACCTATCCTGTCGTAAATCCAAACTCGATTCTTAGGCCAGGCGATCTTATCCTAGTTAAGTTAAAGAAAAAAAGGGTGGGCTTTTGGCGATATGCCTATCGCTCGTTTACTAAAAAATATGGGCCACATCCTAAGGTTTCAATAGCAAAGAAAGAGAAGTTCCTATATTGCGAATTGGACCAGGTTCCAGATGCTCAGGGAGCGCTTTTCTCTATAAATCCGAGTAGTGGTGAGATCTTGGCCTTTGTTGGAGGAAGTAACTTCAAGCGAAGTCAATTCAATCGCGTTATTCAATCTTTAAGGCAACCAGGCTCATCCTTTAAACCTCTAATCTATGCCGCAGCTCTAGAAAATGGATTCAATCCCTCATCGATTATTTTAGATTCTCCTGAGTCTCTTGGGGGCGCAGATGCGAGCCTAAACTGGAAGCCGCGTAATTACGATGGAAAGTTTAAGGGGCCTATTACCTTAAGGACTGCCTTGGAGAAAAGCCGCAATATCCCTGTGATCAAGGTTGCGGATAAGATTACGGTTAAAAGAATGCATGAGTTTGCAAAGCGAATTGGGTTTGATGCAAAGATTGACCCCGACCTCAGTCTCTCGTTAGGGTCATTTGGTGTTTCCCTTAAAGATATCGTTGCATCATATTCAATTTTTCCAAATGGTGGAAAAATTATTGACCCACGCTCGGTATTATCAATTGAAGATAGAGATGGAAATATTTATCAACTGGATGAAAATGAGAAGCTCAACCGTATAAGGCTAAAAGAAAATTATGGTGAATCAGATGATGAAGAACAGACGATTGATTTAACGAGTGAAGTAGAAGAGGGTAAAACCGAAGAAATAGAAACTACAAAAGAGAAGAAGATTAATCCCTATCATATAACTTTAGGGGGAGAGCAAGTGTACGACCCGCGGCTGGCCTACTTAATGTCCAACCTCCTAAAGGGAGTGGTGCTTAATGGAACTGGTCGAGGCGCCAAGTCAATTAGTCACTTTATTGGTGGGAAGACGGGAACCACAAATAACTACGTCGATGCTTGGTTTGTAGGTTTTTCTTCCAATGTTGCCACGGGTGTATGGACGGGCTTTGATGACAATAAGACCTTAGGTTGGGGAGAAACTGGTAGTAAGTCTGCATTACCTATTTGGAAAAACTACATGAGTGCAACTCTTAAGAAGTTTGGTGAGCATGACTTTAAAACTCCACCAGGAATTGTTCATGTGGCAATTGATCGTGTTACTGGACAACTCGCTAAGGACTCAATGTCTGGCTTTATTGAGGCCTATGTGGAGGGGACTGAACCTACAGAGGATGGTGAGCGTTTCTCTGAGGAGCAGAAAGAAGAAGATAATAAAGGCGGTCTATTTGAAGAGGAAGACTACTATAATATCAAGTAACCTACTGAATATTCATTAACAATTTATTACATAAAATTTATCCACAGCCGATAAGTAAAGTTGGAGGGTTGTGGATGGATCGCCTAAAAAATGTATTCCATTTTTTCAAGAGTAGGAAGTTTTTAAGCTGCATACTCATGTCAGTACTGCTTCACATCTTGGCAGTATTTAACTTTGCTCTAGAGCAGGGTGAAGAGAGCTATAAACTTGAGAGCAAAAAAAAGCTCAAAGTTACGCGCATTATTATACGACCAAAGAAACGAATGCAAGTTGTCGATACCTTAGCTAGCACAGAAAAAAATCGACCAAAAGATGCAAGATTTTACGGAAAAGACGATCAAAGCTTCAAGAAACAGACGATTGAAAAGCGAGTGGGAGCGTATCGGCCTGCTGCGAAGGGTGCTATGCAAGCATCGCTTTCTCCGTCAATAACCTCACCCCAACCAAAGAGTAACTATAAACGATTTAAGCGCTCTAGAAAGAATAGTAAAATCTCTCTTAAAGACTTAATGTTTAACCAGCAAGATCGAAAGAAGCTAGATGCGCTAGCGAATACAGCTCAGGTTCCACTTGGAATAAAAAATGGAGACTCAGCTGCGAAGGGACTTGGTTCTCGTAGTGATCATGTGGAAGACATTCCACTTTCGGATCTTACTCAGCTCAATACTTCCAAATATCGCTTTCACAGCTTCCTTACAAGGTTTAAGAAGCAGATGGAAGGGCACTGGCGCTTAAGTGTTCGCAAATATGCAGAAAAGGGGTCTTTTGCTCGTATGCCGGCCAGTCGCGGCCAGAAAACAGGTCTAGTGATTATTCTCGATGGACGGGGGGATGTTGTAAATATATCTATTGAGCGATCTTGTGGAATCGAGGAGCTGGATAAGATTGCTGTTAATGCAATTTACAAAGCAGGATCATTTCCTAATCCACCTAAGGATATGGTGAGCAATAATAGAGTTGAAATACCGTTTGGATTTGTTGTTGATTAGTGAAGTTGTCCGTCGCCTAAGATATCTTTTAAACGATTTAAGCCTTCCATTGTTACGTAGTCGGCCCAGATGGTGTCGAGCTCTCTAAATGTTTCAATTAACTGTCCCATCGCTTGATCGTTGGAGATATTTTGTGCATCCGCTAAGTGCTTAGCTGCGACTCCAATGGATTCAATCACTTTAGAGTTACAAACAATTTTAAGGCGCTCTTGAAAGTTGCTCTTAATTGTTTGTTCTTTGCTTTTCACAATTGCAGTATTTAGCAATTGAACAATGTTTTGTCTTGATTGCTCAGACGACGAAGTAGTTGTCATAGACGTTATATTCTCTCTAATGATTTGTTTTAAAAACTTTTGTGAGTATGCGTTGTGCCCCCCCATTCGTAAAGGGAAAATCCTAGAATGTGTTGAATTTTCAAACAATAATTACTCCACAAAAGCTATAGTATTAAAATAGTTTAAGTAACTAATGAATATTGTGAGAAAACGTAAATTAGTGAAAAAAAATGCTTGAAATAGGAAAAGGCCCAATTGGGCCCTTTCCTAATATTCTTGTAATTGTTACTGGTTGTCGCAGTGAGTTTTATATGTTTCGACACTCATTAGCTCATCGAGCTCCGCCGGATTTGAAATCTTAATTTTCATGATCCAAGCGCTAAAAGCATCTTGATTGCATGATTCTGGAGCATCACTAAGCTCTTCATTTGCCTCGATCACTTCTCCTGAGAGAGGAGATTCAAGATCTGTTACAGACTTGATTGACTCGACAACACCAAAGTTTCCACCTTTTTCAATTGAATCTCCTACTTCTGGAACTTCAACAAAAACGATATCACCAAGAGCATTTTGTGCAAAGTCTGTGATTCCTACAGTTGCTACGTCTCCATCAACTTTTACCCAGTCATGGTCATGTGTGTACTTTAGTTCTGCTTTAAATTCGGCCATTACTTATGTCCCCCTGTTATGAAAGGTTTCGCGTGATAATTCGCTTCAACCGATCTATTTCTTACTTTAATAAAGAGTTTTTTATCTTTTGGAAACTTAGCTTTTTCAACCAAGCAAAGTGCAATTCCTTTTCCCGAAGTTACTGACATTGTTCCTGAAGTTACTTTTCCAATAACCTCATCTTGAGCATTCACAACTTCGTAACCTTCTCTGGGTATTCCCTTGTCGAGTGAAAGCTTAACGAGTCTGAATTTTGGTGTATATTGAGCGAGAGCATCTTTACCAACAAAGTCAGGCTTATCAAGCTTAACAGTCCACTTTAGAGCTGCATCTAATGGAGTTACCTCATCATGAATTTCATGTCCATAAAGAGGATAGCAAACTTCAAGTCTTAGTACATCACGTGATACAAGTCCGCATGGTGTTGCGTTAAGCTCCATCATCTGTCCCCACAGTTTTGTGATTGTTTCATGGGTGCCGTAAAGTTCAAAACCATCTTCACCAGTGTATCCTGTTCGTGCCATGATTAGGCTTTCCTCAGGTCGCTCTTTAATAGAATAATATGGAAATTCTTCAGTGGAATCCAGTAATCCCATTTTTGTGAACACTTCTTCTGTCTTTGGTCCCTGAACCGCGAGTAGTGAGAAGTCATCAGAACGATTGGTTAAAGAGATATTAAAGCGTGATGATAGCTTTGAGCTGATCCAATCCCAGTCCTTATCGATATTCGCAGCATTAACGCAGATAAGAACTCTATTATCTGCAAGCTTGTAAGCGATAAGATCGTCAACAACAGTACCGTTGTCGCGACAAAGAGGGGAGTAAACTGCTTTTAGGTTTCCAGCACCTGAAAAGTCATTTGGAAGTAGATAGTCAACAAAGTCTACCGCGTCAGTTCCTTCTACAAAGAACTGTCCCATATGACTAACGTCGAAAACACCAAGGCCCTCTCTTACTGCAATAACTTCATCTTTAATTGAAGTGTACTGTAGTGGCATTTCAAAACCAGCAAATTCGCCCATTTTTGCGCCAAGCTCTAGGTGTAATCCATGAAGGGATGTCTTTTTCGTCATGGTTAGCTCCATAATAAATTAGGGTGTAAATAATTTGTGTTAATTAAAAATATAGTGCTTTTTTTTCGTATTTAAAAGGGGAAAAGAGGGGTTGGGATTTAATGCTGCTGTAACTCTTGCAGCGCGAGTTAATGGGTGTAGAATGGTGGCCATGAGCAGTTGGCTGAAAGTTTGGACGAATTATCTTCGCTCAAAAAAATTGATTTATTTTATTGGGATCCTATCACTTATTTTGACTGATTCTATGCAGGTCCTGATGATGGAACTGCTGGGAATTATTATAGATTTCTTCAATGGCTCATCAATTCCTGGGATACTTGAACTTGAGTCCAGGGAGTCTACATTCTTACTGATAGTCATCTTATTTATCCTCAATCGAGTTTTTATGACTGTGGGCCGCGTAGGCTGGCGCCTCAGTATGGCGCGACAATCCCTTATTGCTCGTGGATATCTCCGCACTGAGGTGTGGAATAATGCAGTATATTTTCCTAAAAAGTCCTTTGATTTAAAATTTTCAAAGGGTGCCTTGATGAACTTGTCCACAAGTGACAACGGCAGTGCCATGCATATTTTTGGCTTTACACTAGTAGGTGCATTCGACTGCTTAATTTTAGGAATATTTGTCATAATATCGATGTGGTTTATCAGCCCTAAGCTAACGTTACTCATTTTTATTGCAGTGCTTCCGTTGCCATTTCTGATAAAGAAAACGGCAGATAACGAAGGCACACTCCATGAAGAAGCGCAAAAAGGGCTGACTGAGCTCAATGATCACGCATCACAATCGGTTTCGACTATAAGGTTGCAGAGAATTACTCAAACCGGTGATTTTTGGAAAAAGTTACTAGTCGAGTATGCTGATCTCTACCGTCAAAAAAGGCTAAAGGCCATGAAGTACTCGCTTCTGTTTGGCCCTCTATTTATGGGCGGCAACACCATTGCCAGCATTGCCTTGTTTGCTTACGGAATTCGCCTGGTTATCACAGGAGAAATGAGTGTTGGTGAATTTGTTACCTTTCAGGGGTTAATTGCAACACTACAGGGGCCACTGATGGAAGCTGGTTATGTTGTCACAGAGTGGAAAGAAGGAACTATTTCCCTAAAGCGAATCGTTGAAACCTTTACCCATAAAAAAGAAGAATTTCTTTTTGCCACAGGAAAACCTGTATCAAAGAGTGAACAGTCCTTTCATATCAAAGACCTTACTTTTCAATTTGAAGATGCAGAATCCCCACTTTTAAAAAACTTCAACCTTTCAATTAAGTCGGGGGAGCGAATAGGAATTACTGGTCAAATTGGTACAGGTAAAACAACACTGATTGAAATTATGGCCGGTATTAACCGCAATTACACCGGAGATATATTCTTTATGGGTGATAATATTCGGGACCTTGATCATGAGTCACTGAGAAAAAATCTTTATATTGTAGCACAGCGACCTTTTCTTTTTGCTGACACTCTTCGTAATAACATCACTATGAATATTAGCGCTAGTGAAGAGGAAATTTGGCATGCACTGAATATTGCGGGACTTGCTGATGATGTTAGAGCTCTTAGATTCGGACTTGATACGGAGCTGGGGGAATGGGGAGTTAACCTTTCTGGTGGCCAAAAACAGAGAATGACTTTAGCACGCGTGCTCATCCGTCGGCCGCAGGTTCTTATTATTGACGATGCGCTGAGTGCTGTAGACACCGTCACAGAGCAAAAGATATTAAAAGCACTAGACCATGAACTTAAAGGGGCCACCATAATTTGGGTGGCCCATAGAAAATCAACTCTTAAGTATTGCGATAGGATTATTGAACTTGGCAGATAAAAGCGAAAAATATATTCATGAAGATGAACAAGATGAAACAAAGCTAAAGCGCAATGCGCTTAGTGACCTAAAATCTTTTCTCTTTTTATTTTCGTTCTTTAAAAATGCGAAGAGAGACTTTATCACGGGTATCTCAATCACACTTATTGCTCCTGTTTTCTCTATGTTGGGAGCTACTCTTTTAGGCCTTTTAGTACAAGATGGGCTCATAAAAAAAAATTATAAGACTGCTCTTTGGTTAGGTGCTGCTTTTATCGGAACTGAAATATTAATGGTTCTTTTTACCTACGTTGGTTCACGACTTATTGTCACAGGTGCCTCTGTTGCGATTTTAGATATTAGGAAAGTTTTATTCGATAAGTTGCAAGTTCTACCCATGCGTTTTTTTGATCGTCAGCCCCAAGGGAGAATTATCACGCGTATCACACACGATGTTCGTGAGGTAGAACAATTCTTTATTGGAACTTTCGGTAGGCTAGTCAGTGGGATATTTTCTGTATTTGTTGCTGTCATTTTTATGTACGGTACAAATGTAAGGCTTGCTCACATTATGGTGTTATCGATTATCCCAGCAATAGTCTTTATGTTAATGACGCGAAAATTTATACGGCGATTTAATAGGAAAAGGTCAAAGCACTCTAGTCGTCTTAACTCAAAGCTTTCTGAGTACATTGACGGTATTGGAGTAATTCGGCTCTTTGGCCTAGAAAATTGGTCTAAGAAAAACTATGATGATATTGCAGATGATTTTGTTGCTGCATCACTTGAAGGAAATGTAGTGATGTCTTGGACTCAGCCTACATTGTCTCTTCTCACTTTTGTACCCTTGGCCGGTTTAGTTTACTTTGGTGGGCAGTCGGTGATGGCAGGAACTCTTTCAGTCGCTATATTTGTGGCCTTTTTTCATTACTCACAGCGCTTTATATCACCCATCCTTCAATTAGTAAGACAGATCCATGTTATTCAGCAGGCGTATACTGGTGCCGAAAGAGTTTTTGCTTTTCTAAATCATGAGCGTGAAGAAGATGCTTTAGGTAAAGATGGAACTCTTACTACTGTCTTAGCGGGTGAGGTTGAGTTTAAAAATGTAGTTATGGCATATGAGACTGCCCCAATCCTTAAGAACTTAAGTTTTACAATTAAGGCAGGAGAAAAAATTGGTTTCGTGGGCCGCACTGGATGTGGCAAAACTACTATCGTAGGCCTTCTTTCTCGTCTTTATGATTTTCAAGAAGGTGATATATCTCTTGATGGGCAAGGGATACGATCTATTTGTCGTTCCCATCTGAGGCATTCTATAGGCTATGTTTCTCAGGATGTTATTATCTTTAAGGGAAGCCTTCGAGATAATCTTTTGGCCGGAAGTTCTCATGTTGAGCATGCCATTTTAGATGCATGTAGGGAGACGGGGCTGTATCGAGTCATGCTAAAAAATCAGATTGATCTTGATACTCTTATATACGAAGGGGGATCAAACCTCAGTGTGGGCGAGAGGCAGCTTGTGTCTCTTACTCGTGTTCTTTTAAGTGACCCATCGATTTTGATTCTAGATGAAGCAACTGCAAATATTGATCCAGAGTATGAAGAAATAATTCATAAGGCAGTATACAAAATAATGAATGATCGTACCTGTATAATGATTGCCCATCGCTTAGATACTCTCAGTAAAACTGATCGCATCTTTGTTTTTGACAGTGGAGAACTTGTTGAAGAGGGCCCGATTCGTGAATTGATGAATAAGAAGGGATTGTTCCACAAGCTTCAAAGTCATAACGAACTCTAGACTCTTAAAAATATCTACGAGATTTGTCGCTTCTACCAAATCACCATTTAAATTGGATTCTTCTGTGATATTGTTTGAAAATGATAATTCTAGGGATCGACCCTGGTTCACGTAAGGCCGGATACGGTGTTATCGAATTAGATGGGCGAAAAATAAAATATTTAGCTTCAGGTATAATGGCATACGATCATATCGATGAGTTCATGCATCGCTTGGGGCTAATTCACCAAGAGTGTCTTGATATTGTTGAACAGTATAGGCCCACAGAAATTGCGATTGAATCCCTAATCTATGTCAAAAATGCCAGCTCCTATGGAAAGTTGGCACAGGCCCGAGGGGCGATGATTGCAGCATTTATGGTAGGTCACTTGGGGAAGGTTTTTGAGTATGCTCCCAACTTGATCAAGTCCTCAGTAACTGGTCACGGACATGCTACAAAAGACGGGGTCCAAAAAGGTCTGGGACTTATTTTAGGTAAGCGAGAATTTAAAACGGCCGATGAATCAGATGCTCTTGCCATTGCCATTTGCCATGCTCTAAATAGAAAAATGAAAAAACCGGGAACAGGCGCTGGAACAAACTATTCTCGCGGAAGAACTTTAAAGCAAGTTTTCAAGGATAAGGTATAGATATGATTGGACATATTCAAGGTGAAGTACTTTTTAGTGACGGTGGCGAGACTATTATTCTCACTAATTCTGGAGTGGGTTATCAAGTTTACTTCAGCAAGGTGCTTGCAGAAGGCCATCATATATCCCTATATATTTCTCACGTAATTAAAGAGGCCAATCAGGAACTGTTTGGTTTTAAAACGCTAAGAGAAAAAAAATTATTTGAACTTCTCACTACTGTGAAAGGCATAGGACCAAAGTCCGCCTACGCATTAATGGGAGCACTCTCACCAAAAGAAATCTGTGATGCGATAACTTTTGAAAATAAGAAGGCGCTCACTGCTGCACCTGGTGTTGGACCAAAGGCCGCAGCTCAGGTCGTTCTAGACCTGAGTGGAAAAATTCATAAGGTAATGATGGTATCTGATAATTACAAAGTAGATAGAATTATTTCAATGCCAAAAGAGTCGATCAGTTTAATCGATATGGATAGTGCAGAAGCATCTGCTGATTCTCCTCAGTACAATGAAAATGAGATTATTCAAGATACAATCATGGCGTGCAAGGAACTTGGTTTCAAAGAAGAAGTGATTATCCCTCTGGCACACAAGGTAATGGGATTAAATGATATAACCAAAGCTGAGCAGCTTGTTCATCTCGTTTTAAAAGAAATGTAGGATATTTATGAGTGATAGATTAGTCGGCCCTGAAGTCGAGGAAAATGAGATTATAAGTGACGAGAGCTTGAGGCCAGTGGACTTTACTGAATACATCGGACAAAAGCGTATTGTTGAAAATATTCAAATTATGGTCCAGTCTGCGCGGATGAGAAAACAGGCCATGGATCATGCTTTACTCTCTGGCCCTCCTGGTCTTGGAAAAACTTCTCTTGCAATGATCATAGCGAAGGCATTAGGGAGTGAGCTTCATGTCATCTCCGGACCTGCAATCGAAAAAAAGGGTGATCTTGCAGCAATCCTCACCAATCTCGAGCCGCGAGATGTTCTTTTCATTGATGAAATTCATCGCATGCATGTTTCAGTTGAGGAAATTCTTTATTCTGCCATGGAGGATTACCGGCTCGATATCGTAATTGGACAGGGGCCTAGCGCCCGTACGATGCAAATTGATGTCGCGCCATTTACTCTAATCGGAGCGACAACCCGTTCAGGACTTCTTTCAAACCCACTGCGGGACAGGTTTATGGCGCACCTCCATTTCGATTTTTATAATCCACAGGACCTTGGGACAATCATTGAAAATAGCAGTAAAAAATTACACACCAATTTAGATCAAAATGCTGTCTCAATGATGTCGGGATGCTCACGTGGAACTCCACGTATTGCAAATAGAGTTTTACGCCGAGTTCGAGATTATTCTCTAGTTAAGGAGGAGGCCGAAGTCTCATTAAACTCTGTGAAAAAATCGCTTGAGTTAATGGATATTGACCATTGTGGACTCGACAGAATGGACAGGAAAATTTTATCTGTTATTGAAGATTACTATGGAGGTGGCCCTGTCGGCATCGAGGCACTTTGTGCGACACTTTCTGAAGACCGCACAACGATAGAAGATGTTTACGAACCATTTCTATTAAAAGAGGGGTTCATACTGCGAACCCCACGCGGAAGAGTGATCTCTGACAAGGCGAGAGATCACATAAACAAATAGATTAGAGCTTGTCACCCAGTAGTGAATTGAGATCCTGAACCTTAATCCTAGAGCGCTTTGCTTTTCCCTTTTTCTTGCTCTTCGTCCCTCGATTCTTTTGCAGGCGTATGTCTTTTACTTCCGCTTTTACGGGGATGTATTCGATAGTTCCGTCATCTTTCTCAACCGCCTCTAGCATAATGAATTTTTCGTTGCCCTGCTCGTCAGTTGACGAGAGATAAATCGGTTCACCATGAGTTTTTTGAAAGAGGTCTTTAATGAATCCTTGATCGTTAGCATCGAAGTTGTTTGTCGAAATGATAAATTGGTTGCTCTCTTCGATCTCCTCACGTGAAAGCTTCAAGCCTGAGTTACCTGCTGATCCCTTACTACCACTTGAGGCGATACTTCTAGTCTTTACGCCAGCATTTTCGTTTGCAACAGGGCCCTGACTTACTCTACTTGAGGATGCTGGAGCTGATGACTGAGAAACTGCTTGAGGCGAAGGTGCCTGTGGTGCTGATACCAATGGGGCGACTGAGGAGTTTGTGGCAACGGGGGCAAATTCTGTTCCCGGAGCACTACTCAACTTTCGGGGGGGCGGTGTTGCTGCAATGACCTCCGTCGGCTTAACCTTGTCTTTTTTTAATTGATCGATTTCATCTCTAAGCTTACTCATTTCATTTTTATAAGTGGTCTTATCGCGGTATGAGTCTTTAGCTTTTTGAGCACGGCTTGTTGTGTCCTCACTTTTTTTATCTTCACTT
>JAGLCH010000074.1 GCA_023146355.1 Bacteriovoracaceae bacterium
TGGTACAATAAATTATGAAAACTCTAATCGCCTCTCTCATTCTCATCATTTCACTATTTACTCTAATGTATGATCAGTATGTCTTGCCATCTGAAGCGATTAGCCCCGTAGATATGGTAAAAACAGGCCTTCCGATTATATCAATTACAGCGCCTTATCCTCTTTCATCGCGCTACAAGCGACCCGGTCTGCTTGAGATCATCTCAGCTGACCCAACGATAGCAATGGGGCCCTACCCTATTGCTATCGAATTTGCTGGAAGCACAGCGGTAAGACAAGTGAAGAAAAGATACTCATTTCAATTCTCAAAGAAAAAGGATTGGCTCGATGGTGTCAATCGTAGCCCCCTAGGACTTAAAAGCGATGATGACTGGACGCTAGACGCAGCATTTCGAGATCACCTAATTTTTAGAAATAAGCTCAATCATGATCTCTACAATAAAATTGTAGGGGAGAAAATTACACTCACCTCAAAAATAGCTGAAGTCTATTTCAACGGTGAATATAGCGGACTCTACGTACTGGGAGAGAGGGCCGACAAAAACCTTTATAAAATGCACCCTTCACTCATTTATAAAACGTATTACACCAATTTCATGAAATTTTTTGAGAGGCTCTCTCATAAGGTGAAGTCATCCTATGCCTTTAGAATTTGTAGAATCGCCTATCGTACGCCACTCAAAATAATTAAACTGTTCTCTTCACCAAATCATTTGAGTGATGTTCTATACAAGGCGAATCCTGGAGCTAATTTCACACGTACAGATAAATACAGTCAAAAGTATCCCCATCTGCGCTATACTCCCCTCGCAAGTAACCTCAATTCTATGATCAAACTTGTGAACGAAGCTCCCAAAGAAAAATTTCAAAAAAAGATATGGAAAGAGCTAGATCGTCAGTCAACAATTGACTACCTAGTTTTACTTATTGTGAATGGAGGTTATGACAATATGACCTGCAACTACATGCTTCACTATAAAAATGACCGATTTTATTTTCGCCCCTGGGACCTCGATGGCACCTTTAAAAGTATCGATAACCTTACCGACCAACTCCATGCCGCCTTTGATCACTGGCCCTTTATGAGCAATGCACTCTACAAGCGATTATTTCGAGGAGATGATCCACAATTTCTACGAGATTTAATCGATAAATATTTTGAACTTAGAAAAAGCACAATTTCATATGCCTCTCTCAAGAAGATGTTTCTGGATAATTACAAAGTGGTTTCAACAAGTGGAGCAATTGAACGAGATCATAAGTTTTGGGATCGTTATAACTCACGGGATGAACTAAATCAGACATTAGTATGGGTTAAGAAACGCCTAGCATTTGTCGATGCCAAGCTTAAAAAGGTGCGTGCTGGTCTGCTTGATAAATAGAGACCTGGTTAACACCTGAAATCGCCCCAAGTTGATCCTCAATAGAGTCAAAGCTATCATTGTTCGCAGGACTAAAACTATAAACATAAGTGATACTAGAGTTTGAGTAATCAGTTATTTTATTAATGATGCTGAGATTCTTAAAAGGCTTAAGGTGTTCACTTGGATCAACTCCGGTCTGCATGTTCAACTTAATAATTGAAGTGAGATTTTTTTTAAGTGAAAATTCGAAGCGATCGTAAACATAGAGAAATGTACAAAGAAAGAGAGTAAGAACTATTGCCGGGAGATAAAATCCTGTTCCACATCCCATCCCCGTAACCACACCAGCAAAAAGATAAGCAGTGTCTCTAGGATCTTTTACTGCCGTTCTAAATCTGATAATTGATAGAGCACCGATCAGCGAAAAAGCACGAGCAATATTTGAACCAATAATCATCATCACAATTGAGGTCGAGATCGACATAATGAAAAGTGATGTTAGAAATGTTTTTGAGTAATTTGGGCCGGAGTGGGTATCCTTGTAACTCTTAGCGATAATGAGATTTAAAATAGTTGTTACACTCATTCCAAGGAACATATCTCCCACTGAAAAGATTGCACCATCACCCATGCCAAGAAATTGTTCTATTATTTGCTGGTTCATTACAAGTATTCTCCCGAATTCAACCTATTAACATCAATCCCAAGGGCCTCTACTGCGGTGATATATTTGGGAATTGAGCGCTGAATTAATCCAAGCTTCTGAATTCCGTCAAATACCCATGGAGGTAAGGTGTTGGTATTATTTTTGATCTCTAAAATACAATAGTTTTCTGAAAGTAAACAGCGTTTTTTATCCATAAGAAGCTCCTGGGACAGCTTTTCCTGAGGAAACATCCCAAAGAGATTAGAGTCATAGGTGATCCTCAAATCGCTTTCAATAATTGCCTGAAAGGCATCGCGAATATAAAAAACTTGGGCAGTTGGAATGGGGTTATAACGTGCTAACAGCTCACCAAAACAGTCTCGCTCCACCGCATTATCAAATCGCCATTGATCGAGCTCGAACATACTCTTATCAAACTTTTCTCGATAGACTCGAATTTTTCTAACCTTGTCACTAAAGCGCTGCTTAATTTCTAAGAAGCACGGTGCGCCTTCTTGGTAGTCCGATCCATACACCCGAAGCCGAATCTTACTTCTATCCTTTATCCCGTCTAATTTTTCTTGATAAAAACAGAGGTTGGGTGAGTCGTAGTAGAGGCTTAAGATAGGAGTTTTACCCTCATCATCAGAATAGGAATCCTTTACCAAGTACTTTTCCCACAAATGCTGCAAAACTCGTTTTTGCTCTAAAGTGATCAAATACTTGTATTCATTACGTGGAGGTCTCATCAATTTGCTCCGCGATAAAAGTTCTTCAGTGTAAAATCACCAAAGTCTATGTGCTCAAGTACTTGAAGTAAAACTTTTGGATAGTGAGGCCGAATATCCCGATTTTTGATGCTGTACTCAATGGACTTAGGCGCTTCAACGGGACGCAGAAGAGTGTCTAGTACATATATGCGTTTATCGCCATAAATGATAATTTCTCGTCGCTCTTTAATATTTCGCTTATGGGTTTTCCACTTTTCATAAGGAAATGTGAAAACCAGATAGGTACCAGCACTTACTCTATTTCTATAAAGATGAACTCGTTCTGATATTGAAT
Organism: Bacteriovoracaceae bacterium; assembly: GCA_023146355.1. GTDB lineage: Bacteria > Bdellovibrionota > Bacteriovoracia > Bacteriovoracales > Bacteriovoracaceae > JAGLCH01. The sequence continues at coordinate 3,076 of JAGLCH010000074.1, forward strand.
CACTCTTACGAGCATCAGTTAAAGGTATTAAAATGATTGATGGCTTTCTTTTACGACTAACAACAACAGATCCTTCATCACCATAGTGACACCAAGATCGATTACGTTTTTTGTAGGCATCACTCCTTCTAAGAGTGGAGCCAGAGCGGCCAGATAGAAAACATTTCTGATCATCGCCACGTGCATTACTGGTTAAGTACAGTTCCTTAACCCATTGAGCGGTGTCGTTATAGTTTACAATTTTAGATGTAAGTGACTTTGGAGCAAAGTAAGCTACAGCAAGTGCGATTCCGATGAATAAGATGAGATAAGGAGTTTTCTTTGCCATATTTTTTAGAAAAGCTCCTGCTCTAGAATGTATCGAGGTCTAGCTTTTACTTCACGGTAGATCTTCCCAATATATTCACCAATAAGGCCCACACTGATCAACTGAATTGCACCGATCAAATAGATAGAGACAATCGTTGAACTCCATCCTGGTATGACTTCACCTCTTAGATTTTGCACCAAGGCCCAAATTACTAAAAGACAGGTTATAAAAAAAGCAATGAAACCTGAAAACGTAACAAGACGAAGTGGAACAACACTAAATGACGTAATTCCGTCTATTGCAAAGGATAACATCTTCGTAAGAGGATACTTAGATTCCCCTGCAAATCGCTCATGACGATCATAGGTAACAGTAGTCGATTTATAACCTATACTTGGAAAGATCCCTCTTAGAAAAAGGTTAACCTCTCTATATTCTTTGAGTCCAGCAAGAGCGCGAGAGCTTGCCAGTCGATAATCAGCGTGATTGTAAACAATTTTAACACCCATCCAGAGCATCAGCTTATAAAAGAAAAGAGCTGTCCACTTCTTAAAGAAGGTATCTAGTTCACGCTTGTTGCGAACTCCATAAACCACATCATGCCCTTCATGATAGCGGTCAATAAACTCTTCAAAGACCTCAATATCATCTTGAAGGTCAGCATCAATTGAGATGGTTACATCTGATCGAGTCTGAGCGAACTCAAGTCCACCAAGAAGAGCATGTTGATGTCCTTTATTCGAGGCCAATTTTAGCCCCTTAAATAGTGGGTCTGAATTATGAAGATATGAGATAATTTCCCACGTTTTGTCTCGACTTCCATCATCAACAAAGCAGATGTAGCTAGAACTTGAAATTTTCCCCTTCTTTATTAAGTTAAGAAGCTGGGCCTTCATTCGCTTAGCAGTCTCGTGTAAAACTTCTTCTTCGTTATAGCAAGGAACAATAATTGCTAAGGTAGTACTACTCATTAGGTCTCCTAATTATTTCAAATCTCTTATCTGCTGAAATCTGCTCCCGATTCCATCCACTTTGTTTCGCCATTTCAAGTATATGCTCTTGCCATGGCTGCTGCTTATCAAGCAAAAAACGGCTGGCATCTTTATGGTGAAATCCCGATCGTACATCGGGGTATGTATCACTCTTTTTTTGGAACTGTTCCCAATCACCATCCATAAATTTATCAAGAAGTCGGATGTCGCGATGATGAGTAACCTGCGCAGATAACCTGACGGTAGTCGCCAAAGGACTAATTCCTTCTTTTATTTCATTGAAGAATGCTATATTACTCA
>JAGLCH010000075.1 GCA_023146355.1 Bacteriovoracaceae bacterium
CTTCGTAATGTTAAGGTTGGATCTAAACCACCACTTCAGAATGTCACGGGGATCCAAAGGGCCATGGTTGAGGCGCAAGAGACTATGGGAGATAAAGGCCGTGTTCTGCTGCGCTACTCTGGTACGGAGTCACTACTTCGTATTATGGTCGAAGGTGAAGATGAGTTGGTTGTAAGTAAAGTAACTGATATGCTTGAGAGCGTTGTTGTTGAAGAATTGGTTAATTAGGAGAATTTATGATGCCCAGATTAGGTATAAATATTGATCATGTTGCTACTCTCAGACAGGCACGCGGAGAAGGCTATCCAAGTGTTGTTGAGGCCGCAGATGTTTCACTTAGAGCAGGTGCAGATCAGATAACAATCCATCTTCGTGAAGACCGTAGACACATTCAGGACATGGATGTTGATGCTGTTCGTTTAGTTACCATGAAATACGGCAAGCCTCTTAATCTTGAGATGGGCTGTAATGAAGAGATCACTGATATTGCATGTGCTACTGGTCCCGAGTGGGTTTGTTTGGTTCCTGAGAACCGTCAAGAAAGAACCACTGAAGGCGGGCTTGACCTTATCTCTGATGAAAATTTTGAGCGTGTGAAGGCAACTTGTGAAAGACTTCAGGCCGAAGGTATTAAGATTTCTCTCTTTTTAGAATCAGATCTTGAAACATTAAAAAGAGCGGCACTTCTTAAGCCTAAAGCTATCGAAATCCATACAGGGGAGTACGCACGTAAGTTTACTGCAGGCGAAGATATTTCAAATTTTATCGAAGACTATAAAGTTGCTAGAGATTTCCTTGTTTCAGAAAAAATTGGATGTCATGCAGGTCATGGGCTTTCTATTGAAAGTGTTATGCCACTTGTTGAAAATAAACTTTTTGAAGAGTACAACATCGGTCACTGGATTGTATGTCGTGCCGTGTTTGATGGGCTTGGTAATGTAATCAAGCGCTTCAAGGAGATCTTTGATCAGGGGTAAATTATGAGAGTCGTAACAATTGATGAAATGAAGGAGATCGAAGATCTTGCTTTTAATGACTACGGCCTTTCTGAAGCGACCATCATTGAAAATGTTGGTATCCGCTCATTTGACTATTTAAAAAAACATTACAGGCCTTCTGAAGTTCTTTTTTTAGTGGGTAAAGGAAATAATGGAGCTGATGCCATGGCCATGGCGCGGCACTGTTTTAATTCTGGGCTAAAGGTTCGCACATTTTTACTCTTTGCTGAGGAGAGCTGTTCAGTAGAGCTTCAAAAGCAAATTGTACTGGCACGTAATTTTGGCGTTCCAATTGTAGAAGATGTGGACTCCACAATTATCTCTTCAACTCTTTGTACATTGAGAGATAGCACTGTACTTATTGATGGGATTTTGGGCACCGGCTTTATGCCTCCTCTTGAAGATTGGATGCGCGCTATATTTGAAGTGATTAACTCATATCCACAAAAAACGATTTCTCTAGATATTCCTTCTGGTGTTACTGGAGAGTCTGGAATTGTTGATCAAGTTGCAATTAAAGCAGATGTCACACTCGCTATTCAGCTGCCAAAGCGTGGACATATTGTATTCGATGGTAAGCGCTTTACGGGTAAGCTTGAAGTTTTGGATGTCGGCTTTCCAACAATGACCTTAAATGCTGGCCCAAATGATATGGAACTTCTCACTAAGGAGTCTCTTCAGCTTCCTCAGATCCCCGAAGAGGTTCACAAAAATGATTTAGGTCATCTTCTTGTGGTTGGTGGATCTCTCGGTTATAGCGGTGCTCCAATCATAGCATCAACTGCTGCACTTAAAAGTGGAGTCGGTTTAGTTTCTGCCATCACTTGGAATGAAAGTTATGCTGAAATGGTTTCGAGAATGCGGCCAGAAATCATGTGTAGTAAAATTTCATCTTTTAATCATATTGAAAAATATAATTCAGTTCTCTTAGGGCCAGGCCTTGGTCTTTCTCAGGATTCTGAAAACTTAGTTAAACATTTATTAGACCTTTATCCTGGCAATCTTGTTTTAGATGCAGATGCTCTTACTATTCTTTCTAAGGAAAATCGCATAGAGCTTCTGAGCAGTCGTAAAGCAAAGAATGTTGTACTTACTCCTCATATTGGAGAGTTTGCACGGCTACTTAATATCGATCCCGAAATTATTATGGAGGCGACGATAGATTATGCTCAGGACTTTGCAAGAACTCATAAGGTCTATCTTGTCCTAAAGGACTCAACTTCCATCATCGCTTGCCCGAATGGAAAAGTATATATTTCACATTACCCCAATAGGGGGATGGCAACAGCTGGGAGTGGAGACGTTCTCGCTGGAACTATTGGCGGTCTTCTGGCTAAAAGAGATCGCGCTAATCAAAAAATTACAGATGCTTTGATTCAAGGTGTATTAATGCATTCTTTTGCAGGTAAAATGGCAGCGGAGAAGTTGTCCAAGTCTTATATGAGTTCAATGGATATTATCGATTGTTACTCCCACATTTTTAAAGAGTTAGAGTAAGAAATGAGTTCAACGAATTTATGGAAAAAAGTTTTAGAAAGTGATGTTGCTCAAGTTGTAAGTGAGCTACAAGATAATCTTACAACGCCTGCAGCGGTGATTCTTACAGGGCCTGTTGGTGCTGGTAAAACAACACTCGCAAAATTTTTCTCAGAAGAGGAAGATGTATTTAGTCCCACATATTCAATTATTAATGAATTTGAAAATCATGCACATGCTGACCTCTACCGAATTGAGGACCCATCAGAACTCATCCATTTAGAACTTCCACTCTACTTAGAAGATAAAGAATATTTCTTGATTGAGTGGGGCAGAGACTATTTACCAGAACTCAAGCGCTTGATTGATTCTGATTTTAACTTTTATGAACTTATTATTGATCCCATTACTCTTGCTAATGGAACCTCTGCGCGTAATTACACCCTGAATAAAGTAGACTAAAATAGTAGGAAAATGATTCTGGTCGTTTTACTCCACTACTTTTTTTTAACCTCATTTTTACATTAAGATTCTTGAAGTGATTTCTGACTTTGCGCGTGTAACATATTGAATTTACTGATTGTTCTCGTTGCTTAGACAAGCGTAATTTTTGAAAGAACAAGATGTTTTTAATAGATATTTAATTTATGCTCAACTAGCTATTGACGGTGAAACCCCTGTTGGGCCATAATTTTCTTGTAGGAATTGTTGACCTGATTTGACGGGAATTTGAAGCTTACAAAATAATTGCTGGGCCCAAGGAATAGGGACCATAGACTACACAAACACAACCAAAGAATTTGATTATTTTATTTACTGGCTTGTTGGGATTTATGGAGGAAGACAATGAGACTTACATCAAAAGGTCGTTACGCAGTTAGAGCAATGTTAGATTTGACAGCAAATAGCAAGGGAAACCCTGTACGTTTGCAAGAGATATCTACTAGACAAAACATTTCTCTTCATTACCTAGAACAATTATTTAGAAAACTAAGAAAAGGTCAGGTTGTTAAATCTGTTCGTGGACCAGGTGGTGGTTACGTTCTTTCCCGCGGAATGGATGAGATTACTATTTGTGACGTTCTTGATAGCGTTGGTGAAAACATCAATCCTGCCAAAGACATCATTGGTTCAGAAGCAGAAACAGTCAACACTACTGAGTATCATCTTTCTCGCGGTTATTTTGAAAACCTTGCGGTCATCATGAAAGAATACTTGCAGACTACATCTCTCGGTGACTTGATGAGAAAGTCGGCAGAAGTAGAAGCTCGACTGGCAGCTATCGAAGGGCCTCGCCAGACGCCAGAGACTACTTCTTTTGAAAGTCCGTTTGAGTCCATTATTAGGAGCTCGATTGGAGAAATCAATCAGTAGATTCTATTTCGACTATAATGCAACATCCCCTTTAGCAGGTTCCGTAAGGAAATTCCTCGCTGAAGGGGATTTTCTGTATTCTAATCCCTCATCGGCACATACTTCTGGAAAGAAGGCCTATGGTGCTTATAAGTTGGCCTCAACTGAATTGATGAAAGCTTTTAATTTATCTGATGGTCATCGCATCATGATGCACTCCGGGGCGACAGAGGGAATCAACACACTAATTAAAGGCTTTGCAGCAAGTCAAAAAAGGGATGGTAATATTATCCATTTCTTTTATTCTCCAACAGATCATCCATGTGTTTTTAATCTAAAAGAGAGCCTTCAGCTTGTTGGACACAAGGTGTACCCAATTGATATTGATGGGAATGGTAATTTTGATGAGAACGTTCTTATTGAGCGTATGAAATCTCTAGGGGATGTACCTATTCTTCTCAATTACACTTCAGTTAATAATGAAACTGGTGTTGTATGGGACCTTGAGCGGGTTGCTAGGGTAAAGAAGCAAACTGGCTGCTATGTTCACGTGGATTGTGCCCAGGCCCCTGGAAAGATCAGAGGATGGGACAAACTAAATACACATCTCGACTGTTACACTTATTCTGGTCACAAATTTGGTGCCCTAAAGGGTGTAGGATTTAGCTTTATAAAAAAAGAATTTCAATTTTCTCCTCTAATTATTGGTGGAGGTCAGCAAGATGGAATGCGCTCTGGAACTGTAAATGTTCTCGGAGTGATGTCAATGCATTTGGCAATTCGTGAACTTAAAGAAAACTTCTCTCCGGATGATATGGAGCAGGGTCTGAAGTATATTCATGATGCCCTTCAAGAGCTTTTTGGAGATAAAGGTTATATCGTTGCTGATAAGATGACTAAAAATCTTAATACAATCTCTTTGATAATTAAAAATAATAAGTCAGATGTTATGCTTGCGGCATTTGATATTGCAGGAATTGAGCTTTCTGCCGGTTCTGCTTGTTCGGCGGGTATTCTTTCCCCAAGTAGAGTACTTATGTCTATGGGAGTTGATGAAAATGATGCTAAATCATTTATTCGTCTTTCATTTGGACCGGATCTGAGTCTTGAGTTAGCAAAAGACTACGTCATAAGTCTCACCCCAATATTTGAGCGTTTTCTTAAATAAATTTTAGTTCAAAAGTATAAAAAAATTGTTTTTACATGATTCATTTCGTACCATTTAAGTAAGATACTTATCAGGAGGATAAAATGACAGATGGGAAAAGATCACACGTTAGAAGACCTTGTAGCTTTAGTATGAGAATTTATTCTTCGCTTAAAGGTGGCGCATATTCTGTAGCGGTTACTGATATCAGCGAAGCAGGTGCTTTCATTAAAACTTCTCACCTACCACAACATGGTGAAACTATTTCTTTTGAACTTATTGATCAAGGATTTAAGCCTGTGTATATGGGGAGTGCAGTTGTTCGTCGGTTAAAAAATAAAGTATCTAGGCCAGAAGCAGGGTTTGGTATTCAGTTCGATCGTAAAATCGATTCCGGACTGCTTGATAACATTGCAAACTAATCAGTTTTAGACATATCTACGCATGAACCCACTGTAAATTAGTGGGTTTACCATTCTTAAGAAAACTCCAGTCAAATATTTTGTCTAACTACCGTAACGTAAGCTATACAGTTAACACATTTACATGGTGTAATTATGGATGATTTTTGGCTAGAAGTTATAGATGACTATGTAGCAGAGTGCTCCGAGCTTTTAGAAGATATGGAGGCGCAGCTTTTGTCTTCTGACGGTATGAATCAAGAGTTGGCAAATGAGATTTTTCGCCCTCTTCATTCGTTTAAAGGGAGTTCTGCTAGTATTGGTTTTAATACAATTACTGAAGTTGCTCATTCCGCAGAGAACCTTTTGTCTTATTTTCACAAGGGGCAGTATAGTTCAACTGATCACAAGTATGTCCAATTTTTCCTCAACTTTTATGACTATATGAAAAGTGCATTTTCTAAAGTTCATGTAGATAAAAATGATCGTAATTGTATTGAAGGTAGTTCTGAGATTATTACTGCTGCCAATACTCTTGTTGCTTGCGTTCAGGGAGAATTAAATGAGCAAGTGGGAATAGTAGTACCAGCGGAT
>JAGLCH010000076.1 GCA_023146355.1 Bacteriovoracaceae bacterium
TCGCGCTATATTCTTTAATTCACAAACAGTTTAAATTCTCAGATGCTCATCTTTTAATCCCCGCCCTGGCATTATCTCACGGTATCGGAAGGATCGGATGTTTACTCGCGGGATGTTGCTTTGGTAAAGAAACTACCTCCATCCTATCAATTCACCTTCATAATGCTTCTAGGCACCCTGTTCAGGCCTACGAATCGATTGCCCTGATAGGCCTTTTCATTATTCTGCACAAGCAGATTATGGCGAAACTCAGGCCTTCTAATGTTATTTTCACCTACTTAATAGGCTATTCCCTGATCAGATTTTTACTAGAATTTTTAAGAGGAGATAAAATTCGAGGCGTATATGCTTTGGGTATTTCATCCTCCCAGTGGATATCAATCACCATTGTACTGACTTTAGGTATAGTGTTTTTTGTGCAAAAAGTGAGAGCAAAATATGACAAAGTCTAAGGTATATACTCGCGGTGGAGATAAAGGTAAAACTGGCCTTGTCAGTGGGACTAGAGTTTCAAAGGGGTCTATTCGTCTAGGTCTCTATGGAGAAGTCGACTCCCTAAACTCACAGATTGGTTTAATGATTTGTGAGCTAGAAAATGAAAAAATCTTTTTGAACGATATTGAGTTCTTTATTAAGATCCAGCGCAAATTATTTGATATGGGGAGTCTGCTTGCCTGCGAAGCAGAACACCACGAAAAATACAAACTCAACTCATTTACTTCAAAACATGTATTAGAGATAGAAGAAAAAATTGATCTCTACGATAATCAGTTGGAACCGATGACTGCATTCATTCTTCCCGGTGGGTCTCGCGCTGCCTCTGTTGGACATATTTGTCGAACAACTTGTCGAGGATTGGAACGAAAACTAGTCGAGTATTATGAGTCGGGTGAAGATACTTTGTCTGATCACATGATGGAGTATGTTAATCGCCTATCTGATTTTCTATTTGTCTACTGTCGTTACATCAATAAGAAAAATGGGATTAAAGAAAAGAATTGGATGTCGCACTAGCTTCTTTTCTTTGAGATTTATTTGATCAGTGCGCTGATTATTCTGTGGACCTCTTTTGAAACGAGATCTTTCTTTTTAGCGCGATCAAGTTCTGTTGCCGCAGCAGCTCTTTCTTTATTGCTGATTCTTCCACTTACTGCCCTAGATATTGTCTCAAGAGCAATAGGCAAATAGGGTAATTTTTCATTTCTCCATGGGCAAGAAAAATAGGCACTGTCATCCTCTTCTCCTGTTATCTGGTAAGCCTCATCTATTGAGTGGGCCAGCAGCTCTCCCGCAGCAAAAAGAAGGTCAGACTCTAGTTCAGACTCATCTCGAGAGAGATCAAAATAAAGGCGATCGTACAATCCCTCTGCGATAAGTTCTTGGTTTGAAGATGGAATCACAACACTTAAGAGAGAGTTTGCAACTGAAGAAAGTATCGGGTTTTTGGCGAAAATTTCGGAAAGTTTTTTTGTGGTTGCATCCATTTGGTCGCAGTGCGACTCATCAGATGGAAGAACCTGAATTACTTTTCCAGTGGCCGTTTTAAAACTCCACTGATTTTTATTAATTTGAAGAAATGTTGTCTCAGCATTTTCATCAATACCAAGAACCTCACCATTATGGTCTATTTCCGACACCGGAATTGAAGGGTATAGTTCAAAGCTTTGTTCAAACTCTACAACCTTACAGCTGTCGGTGAGGTAAATTCTATTTTCATAGTCCCCAAGTGCAGGATGGGCATTATATAAAAATGCAGTCTCACACTCAAACTCCTCGCTTGGAAAGTGGACATAATAAAACGATAATATTTGAGATTCCATTAGAGAAATAAGTGCCATTGATGCGTCAGAAACGTTTACTTCTTCATTCAACATATCATTAAAAGCACCAGCAAATGGTGTTTTTGTCCAGGCCTCTTCCAGTTCAACAAATCGTTCTTCTTGACTAAAAAGATCTTCATCTTCTGAAAGGCCACCATCTTCTTGGTCGTAGTGGAGTTCTAAAATATAAAAGAAATCTTCTACTGATTTAAGCCAAAAATGTTTTAGTGGAGAATAAATCTCAGCTTCAGTCGAAAAAATTAACTTGTAAAGAGTTTGATGAAAGTCATCTGTAAGAAGATCACTATTGAAATCAATCTTAAGATACTCACGTAAATCTTCGACCTTATCGCTATAAGTGGCCTGAAGCTCAGAGGAGAGAGGTTTGACAATTTCGCTAATATTCATGGCAGCACCTGTGTTTATGGCAAAAAAAAAGGCCAAGAAGAATCTTGGCCTTTTAAATAAAGATGGCTGGGGTGGAGGGGATTGAACCCACGACCAATAGATTAACAGTCTACTGCTCTACCACTGAGCTACACCCCAATATCCTTAGTAATTTTATAAGTATATTTCAGTTTTTTGTCAATTGAATGTTGAAAATATTTAATTTCATGTCTTTATAAACAAATATTTACGATCTGCGAGTCATATAGTTGAGTTTTCTGCTCAGGTTATCGCGATAGTTGCCGATAAGTTTAATGAGTTGTGCCCTTAAGCACTGAGAGAGGATGCAAATGAAAACAAATTTATCAATTTTCCGTATTTTACGGCTGATTACCCCAGAGGAGATCGAGGAACTTACATCGAGCTCCACAGGTGGTGCTCAGGAGTCATTAACTAGCCTTATGCTCAGTCAATTGGCCAATTTTGATGCTGTAGGACATTCAGATGAAGATGACAGTGGAGCTAAGATTCTTCCCTTCAATATGGCCGCTGGTAAAAAGAGTAAGCGCGCTCGCGACTCAATTGATGACGAAATTGAGGGCCATAGCAAAAGAGCGGAAGAGGCAGAAACTCGCAGAGAAGAGGCAATTCGGCTTGCCAGTGAAAAAAGTGTTCAATTTAATGGAGGTAGCGTTGCTTTTGATGAGGAGGTTCAGCTTGATGAAAAGCTCGATACTTCGGTCTTTATCTTGGCAGAACAGCGTAAACTCAAAAAATCTCAAGAGAGATTAAAAATTAAGGAAGTGATTGGACTCTATCAAAAGAATGCAGCAGTATCTGTGGAGCAGGAAAAAAAGGTCAATGAAGATATGAGTAAGTCTACTTATTCTGGAATTTTGATCAATCGCAGAAGATTTTAAAGGTCACATGATATATTCCAAAGAAGTAAAAAAGGGAGCTTAAAAGCTCCCTTTGATATTTATTGGATAATTGCTGTCCCAACGCTGCCGGGTTTTTCGATCTCTTTTAGAAGGGTCTCCGGATTAGCAGTATTGGCGATGTGGAAACTTTCCATTCCTGCCTCTAAAAGCTTAAAGCCCTCTTCAATTTTGGGAATCATTCCACCTTGAATTATTCCTTCAGAGATGAGTTCCTTCGCTTGTGCCATATTTATGCAAGCATAGCGCGAACTTAAATCTGAAATATCTTTAAAGACGCCACCAATTGCCGTAACGAGCACAACTTTTTTGGCATTCACTTTTCTTGCTACCCAAGTCGCAATAGTATCAGCGTTAATATTAAGCATCATCCCATTTCCATCGCTTGATAGAGGATTGATAACAGGAATGAAGCGTTTTTCAAGTAAGTGGTTGAGTAGGGTTGGATCAATATCATCCACATCCCCTACATGGCCAAAATCCACCTTCTCTCCATTGCTGCCTGAGACCACTTTTGGAGGTCTCTTATGCGCCTTAACAAGGCCAATTCCGCTAACTGCAGCTGCAGGAAGGCCGCGCTCATTTAGGATATTCAGCACGTTGGAATTAACAATTCCAGGAAGAACCATCTTCATTATCTCTAAAGTTTTTTCGCAGGTGACACGACGGCCACCTACCATATTGGGCTCAATTCCCATCTTCTTAGATAATTCAGAAGCAATTGGTCCTCCGCCATGAACGAGAATAATATTTTCGCCATGATCGTGAAGCTTCTTAACTGAGTCAGCTAGATTTGCAATTTGTTCAGGAGATTGAGTTACTTCTCCTCCAAATTTAATAACAATGCAGCTCATAATTATGGCCAAATGCCGAAGTCATCTAGTCCTGCCTGCTCATCAATTCCAAACATGAGGTTCATGTTTTGGATTGCTTGGCCAGATGCGCCTCTTACGAGATTATCGATGGCACAAATAGCAGCAAAAGACTTAGTTCCGTTTACTTCTTCGCGAAGACTCCAGCCAATTTCAACAGTATTAGTTCCTGCAATATTTACAATTTCAGGGAAGGCCTTTGGACCAACTATACGGACACATGGAGATCCTTCGTAATAACTTCTATATGCTGCTTCAATCTGTTCAGGTGTGACAGAAGGGTCAACGTCAACAATCGCATTCGTGAGGATGCCTCTCGTTATGGGAGCTGACATTGGAATAAAATCTACGGAAATTTTAGTTCCACCTGCATCAGTTAGCGTTTGCTCCATTTCTGGTTGATGCTGATGAAATAATGGTTTGTATGATTTTAGGTTTCTTGACCTTAGCGGGTGGTGAGTTCCTGCCGATGGATACACTCCCCCTCCGGATGAGCCAGTTGGTGCAACGACTCTAATTTTTCCCTTTAAAAGGCCGGCATTTGCAAGCGGAAGAAGGCTTAACGCAAGTGCAGTTGGAAAGCACCCAGGGTTAGCAATAAAGTTTGCTGTCTTAATTTGTTCACGGTTTAGTTCTGGAAGTCCGTACACAAAGTTTTTAATATTTTCAGGATTTGTATGCTCTGTGGCGTAGTACTTGTTGTATTCTGATACATCCTGAGTTCTATAGTCTCCTGAGAAGTCTACAATCTTTACGCCACATTTTAGAAGCTCGGGTACTTTGTGGTATGAAACCTTGTGTGGCAGGCAAAGAAATACAATATCTGCATTTTTTGCAACTTCCTCTGAAGTAAGATCTTCGAAAACATATGGAAGCTTATTTCCAAATGTTTTGTGAACTTCACCAATGTTTTTTCCAACATGGTCGATGCTCGAGATTCGTAAGATTTCTACATTTGGATGCTTTACTAGACGACGTACCAACTCGGCAGCGGCGTAACCAGTTCCACCCATAATCGCGGCTTTAATTTTTTGCATTTTGCCCCCTGATCTAGCTTAGATGATGGTTATATTGATAAAAATAAGTCAATTTGATGTTTAGTAAATATATCTGACTTTAAGGCAGTTGGGCAAAGCTTTTGAGTCATTTTTTTGCAAAGGAATTGATTAAACTAGCCGATAGGTCAGCATAATCTATTACCAAGCATTAGGGGGTATTATATGTCTGAATTCGATGATTCATTTGTAGGGAATGGGGTGCCATCCATGAATGTGGCAACACTCTTAAGTAAAGGGTCTGAAGCTATTCAGCGCAGCGATTTACTCCAAATTATTAGTGATTTAGGACTCGTTCAAATTAATCTTAACTATATCGGCCTAGACGGCAAGATTAAGGAATTGAAAGTTCCAATCAATGATCTCGACCACGCAGAGCTTGTTTTGGCATTGGGTGAACGCCTCGATGGCAGTAGTGTCTTTAAGGGGATTGTTGAAACTGGTCAGTCGGATCTTTATATTGTTCCGATCTACAAGTCTGCATTCATCTCTCCTTTTGATGAAGATACTTTAGGGGTTTTCTGCCGCTTTCTTAATAAAAAAGGGGAGCTTGCCACATATGTTCCTGAAAATATTCTATATAGTGCTCACAATGATTTTAAAAAGAGAACAGGTAGCACCCTAAATGCAATGGGGGAGCTTGAGTTTTATCTCATCTACGACAAGGAAGACATACTGTTTACTGGTCTCGAGCAGCGGGGATATCATCAGACTGCTCCATTTTCAAAGTGCTCGGCAATTGTAAATGAAATGCTTAGAATCATGGCGGCACTCACGGGTGCTGTTAAATATGCGCACTCCGAGGTTGGTTTTATTGACGTGATTAAATCAGACGATCCGGAAATTAATGGGAAAAGCTGTGAGCAATTTGAAATAGAGCTTCTTCCTTCCGCAATTGATGAGATGGCATACCACATTGCACTTGGAAAATGGGTTATTCGAAATATTGCCCATAAGTGGGGGTGCTCAGTAACCTTTTCTCCGAAACTTGAAGAGGGGATGGCCGGATCTGGCCTGCACTTCCACCTTGAGGTTTGTAAGGATGGAAAAAATTTAATGGTTACCGACAAGGGCGAACTTTCTGAGGTGTCAAAACGATTGATCGGTGGTCTTTGTAAGTACTCTTCTAGTTTAACCGCATTTGGAAATACTGTATCAAGTGCTTATCTAAGGCTCGTTGCAAATCAAGAGGCGCCAACGCGAATCTGTTGGTCATGTCAAAATCGTCATGCTCTTATCAGGGTACCGCTTGGTTGGAATAATGTTGGAAATATGGCGAAGCTTGTTAATCCTGCAGAAGAAAGTCAGTACACTGACCCAAAGGGATCTCGTCAAACAGTTGAACTACGGAGCCCTGATGGTTCGGCCCATGTCAGTATGATTCTGGCGGGGATAACAGCAGCAGCTATTTGGGGACTAACAAGTGATGAGAGCCTTGAAGTTGCTGACAAGTACTATGTCGAAAAATTTGCAGGACAAGAACTCGAAAATATTCCGGCCAGTTGTTTTGAGTCGGCAGTTGCTATTGAGAAAGATAGAGACTTCTATGAAAGTGTAGGCTTCTTCCCTGTAAATGTAATTGACTGGGTTATCAAAGAACTTAAAAATGAAAAAGATGGGAAGCTTAATGAGGAATTCATGACACTTTCGGCAGATAAACGACTTAAAGAAACAAGAAAATTAATGCATAAAGACTTACATAAGCAGTAATAGAAAGGGTCCCGCTTGGGACCCTTATACTAGATTATTAATCATTTCTTTTAGACGTTCAAAATTAATAGGCTTACTAATGAAATCATTGCAGCCTGCATCATGTGCATGTGCGATATGCTCTTTTTGGATGTGAGCAGATACTGCAATTATGGGGATGCTGTTCCCTGATTCCCTTATACATTTTGTTGCCGAAAAACCATCCATAACTGGCATCTCAATATCCATAAGAACGACATCATAATCTTTATTCTTAATTTCATCTACTGCCTCTTGGCCATTCTCAACAATATGATATTTAACTACTAAATCAGAGAAGAATTCTTCAAGTATCAATTGATTTGTTGAATCATCCTCCACTATCAAAATGTTAAGATTTCCTGCAGCTATGGAATCTTCAATGTTTTTCGTTTTTTCAGCTAACTGCTCACAGTTTTCAATGTCAAGTGTGACCTCAAATTTAGTCCCTTGATTGAGCTCACTCGATACCTGAATCGTACCATTAAGGTAGCGTAAGGCCTTCTTTAATACTGAAAGTCCAAGGCCTGGGCCGTCATGGGACGGAATCGAATCATCATTCTCATGGCCCTCTGGTGGGAAGATATTAGCGAGAGCGTCAGGGTGTATTCCCGTTCCAGTATCTGTCACCGTAATCAAAAGTCTAGTTGAGTCTAGTGCTCTCAGGAGTTGTTTGACCTCAAGATGAATACTTCCATGGTTCGTAAACTTAATCGAATTATTGAGCATACTATTAAGAAGCTGCTTTAAGCGTCTAGGATCACCTACAAATTCTGATGGTAATCTAGAATCATAGTCTAAAGTGATTTCAATGAGATCTGACTTTACACATCCACTGTATATTTCAACAGTATCGTGGCAAAGTTTGGAGAAAGAAAATTTTTCATGCTGATCAGATTTTGCTTCAATCTGTGTAAGATCGATTATTCCATCAATCAGCTGTAAAAGATAATTACCACTTCGCTCAATTTGTTTCTTGTACTTATTAAACTTATCTTCCGGTGTTTTTAGTAAGAGCATTTTTGTGAAACTCATAATTGAGTGCATCGGTGTTCTGAATTCGTGTTCAACCTTAGATAGAAAACGATCTTTTGCTTGGGTTGCTTTGTCTAGGTTTTGCATCTCTTTTTGAAGATCAGACATTAGCTCGTTATTCTCGTCGGCCTTTTTATGCAGCATTTTAATAGAATCTGAAAGGTTAATGGTCATCTTGTTAAAGGCGCCTACAATAGAGCCGAGCTCATTATTTACGGTATAATCAATTCGATGATCATAGTCGCCTTGCCGAACTCTATCTGTCGCTTCATGTATCTTTGCGAGAGGGGCGAGAAGGAGCTTTTGTAGTAAAATGACGAGTACTGTTGCACTGAGTATACTGAGAATTATCATCCTCCAGATGGCCCAGCTCAGGTAGCGATCCAAGGAATTGGTAATGGATTCCTTCGTTAAAAAAACTTTAACTGTTCCTATAACTGAACCTTCATATGTTACTGGGGCAATGGCCTCAAGGTAATCCTGCCTGTGGGGATCTCCATACGACTTTTTTACAGTGCCATCACTACTGTTAACATATCCATAAATAGCCTCTGGGGTAATTGTTCCATAGACTCTGACGCCTAAAACTTTTTTTTGGGTCAAAAATGACTTCATGATATTCGTCTGGACTCGCGTATTTATGAACCAGATTGATTCCCTTAAATCAGAGCCTATTGTGCTTGCTTTTTCGGCAGCTTCAACTTGAAGCTCTTTATACAATAAATCCTCTGTAATGAGATATTGGACTGTTTCAAAAAATAAAAGGACTCCAATAATAGATAGTATTACCGTGGAAATAACTGTCCTGCCAATTTTCGACGAAAAGCTTGATTTCATGAGTTTCCTATTGTTTTTCTCGGAGTAATCGTTTCAGTGATCCGTCTTTTTTCATCGATTCAAGCGCCTTTGCAAATTTCTTCTCATCACTTTTGGATACGACACCTTTAACAGTTGAAAAATACAGTTTGTTGTTACTTTCAATTTTTAACTTTGACAGCTCAAGTTGGCCTTGCAAATTATTTCGTCGAATCCGCTCAATTGCCATCATTTCAGTGTCAACAAAGGCATCGACTCGCTTATGCAACAATAATTTAATCAAATCAGAAGTTTCATTTCCTACAGAGACCTTTAACTTTCCATTTTTTAAAGCAGCATCAATTTCATCACCATAGGATATATCTCTGGCAACTCCTATTCGATATTTGTACAGGTCGTCAAATTTTTTAATCAAGGCGCCTTCGCCTTTTCTCATTACAAATACACGAATATCCTTTTCATAAAATGCGGGGTAAATATAGTTTAAGAAGTCCTCGCGCTCCTTATTGTATGACGCATGAGTGATCATACCAACTTTTTTATGCTTCGCCATTTTAAGGCAGCGAGTCCATGGGCAATTATGAAACTGATACTTTAGCTCTGCTCTTTTAAATACTTCTTTTAGAATATTAATTTCAATTCCGCTGGGTTTTCCCCCATTATTTCCATCTCTTCCATCATCAATAAGAGGTGGCCAATGATCTAGTGCCACAATGATTGGATCAGAAGAAAATGAAGGTAGTGCCCAAAATATCAAAAATGTAAAAAGTAGTATTTTAATAGTTTTCTCCTTTGACGACTTAAACTTATCGATAAAATAACGAACCATCTAAGACAATAAAGGTGAAGATGTCTTAACTTTTCAATTTAAAGAATCATTTAACGCCAGCTCTAGTGAAAATCTATTAAGGTGTTTTCCTAGCTGACTACCTCGTGAATAGTTTTTTCTACAATAGTCATTATATCGTCAATTTGCTTATCTGTGATAGTTACTGGGACTAGGAAACGAATTCTTGTGGGATTTCGTCCTGCGGTAAAACTAATGACACCATTTTCAAAGAGGGCCTTAATAAAGCTTTTAGAAACTTCACCGCCAGCATCACCAACTTCAAATGAAAGCATAGTACCAACACCACCAATATGACCGATCTTTTTGCTACAGCTATTTGATTTTAGAACATTTAGCTCTCCGATAATCTTTTTCTCAATAGCAGCAATTCTACCGTTATCACCGTAAAATCCGCCATCTTGAAGAAAGTTGATCGTTTTAGTTGCAGCGTTAAGTCCTGCTACTGATCCATTAAATGTTCCTGCAATTAACCCTGGCCTAGGGCTTAATTCTTTTGAGAATAGGACTCCACAACCCTGAAGTGCTTTTCCTATAGTGACGATGTCAGCGTATTCACCTAATTCAAACATTTGATGAGCAAATAGCTTATGAGTTCGTCCAAAGGTTTGCACTTCATCAAACCAAACGTAAATTTCCTTCTCTTGTGCCCATTTGCAAACTGCATGGTACCACTCTTTTGTTCCGTAGATGAATCCACCTTCACCCTGAACAACTTCCATCATCATGGCACAAAATTTTCCTGGCGCTTTTGCCCATACTGCATTTAGTGCATCAATCGTCTTAGAAATTGAGTTTTCTGGATCATTTTGGTCAAAGTGTGGAACACGCTCAACATCGATTTTTGTTGGCATATCTTCGCGATACCCATCATTGGCCGTAATATCTTGAGTGGCGACAGATCGACCTGCAAAACACTTTTCAAAGGCGATGAGCTTATAGTTTGGTGCTTTTTTCTGCCATACCATCTTAAGGGCAGTATCGTTAGCAAATGAACCGGAGCCAGCAAACCAGAAGTGCTCAAGCTTTGAGCCTTTAACAGCGCTAAGAATGGCCTCAGAGGTCTTAAATGCCTCAGTGTATGGCTGAAGGTTGCCACACATTATAACGTCTTTAGTCGCGGCTTCAAGGTGAGCTCTTGTGTAGAGCGGATGAGAGTGGCCCAGTAGATATACTCCAATTGCACCAATTAAATCGTATTTAACTGAACCATCGACTAGTTCAACAAATACACCATTTCCTCTTCCACTTGCCAGATAATCATAAAAGATAGGCTTGTCTCTTAAAACTTTATACTCTTCAAGAATGCTTGACTGAATAATTCTCTTATCAGGGTCAGCTGCTTTGATAGCGTTAATCTTTTGATGCTCGTTTTGGATTATATCTACCAGTTCATCTATTCTTTTTTCGATTTCGCTATTTGTTGCGCCAAAGTTCATGAGTGCCTCCATTTAATAGACAGGGAACAATAAGTTTCCTTGATTTATCTTTAGGGTGAGAAGATAATTATTTCATGAAAGATAATAACGCAAAATCAAACATGAAGTCACTAGAATCGTTGTATCTCGAGAAGGATTTTAAGAGTGCCAAAGAGTATATCTTAAAACATAGAGATCAGTTCGATTTAGGCCAGTTTCACTATAACCTTGGAACACTCCATACAAAGAAGGAGGAGTTCGCAGTAGGTCGATTCCATTTGGAAAAAGCGCTACAAGAGGGATATGTGAATACTAAAAGTCTCCATAACCTTGAAGTCGTAAAAGAGATCCTAAAAGTTGATGATGCTGGTAATTCAGCAGTGCTTTGGGACCGTATTTTAGCAGGAAGCAAGGAGATACCAGTTAGTGCCTATCTGGGAATGACGATTATTCTCCTTCTTATCCTCGGACTGGTAGTGCGCCTAAAGTTAGTTATTGGGAAATGGGTCATAATTCCTCTAGTTTTATTGACTTTGGCCCCATTGGGATTTAACTATTTTTATGTTTCAGATATTTCTGTGGTGATCTGTCTTGAGGATATTCAACTTCGAGAGGGTCCCTCTAAAATATATTCTGAATCATCAACTGTTGATGCTGGTACGAAATTGATAACTGGTGAAAGTAGTGGGGAATGGATCTTTATTAAGGCACCACTACACCATGCCGGATGGGCGCACAGAGATACACTTGGATTTTTATAGAGGATCAACCCGATGAGAAGTTACGAAGAAAAAATAAAAGATGCAATTTACAATGAAGAAGATTTACCTGAAAAATTAGACATCAATACATTAAAATATTTCTGGCAGCTAAGCCCATTTACTAAAAGTAATAAACACTCAGTTCCTCGTTTTCTGGCAAAGCTCCGTGTACTACAAAATTTTTCGGATACAGAGCTTCGCATACTCTCGAAGTTTCTTCACCATAGAACATTTGCTCCTGATGAAGTGGTCTTTAAGCAAAATGAGGATGGAATAGGGTTTTACTTTGTCTATTCCGGGCAGGTAGATATTTTTGTACCTGCAGATAATCCATCTGTTGATACTGAAGATGTTGCTGAGATAAAAAAACACATAGTGACTTTAGAAAAAGGTGAGTATTTTGGAGAGCTGGCACTTCTTCAAGAGAACAGCCTCAGGAGCGCAGAGTGTATGGCCAAAAATGTAGTTGAACTGCTAGGAATTTTTAAGCCAGA
>JAGLCH010000077.1 GCA_023146355.1 Bacteriovoracaceae bacterium
TCTTGATGATGAAGAAGCGGCAGCAAGACAAAATTCACAAAAACCTGTTCAAAAACCGAAGCTAAAAGTTGTTAAAGATATTCCAGAAGCAAAAAGTGCAACACCAGTTGCAAATATTCCAACGACTGCGGCAAAAGCTGCAAAGAAAACAGAGGAATTTATTAGACTTCCCCTTAGAAAAATTGAGGATCTTCTCAATGATTTAAGTGAGCAAGTTATTCTACAATCAACTCTCGATCTTCTTCGTCAAGATATTGTTGGTAATGTTGATGAAGTAAATAGAACAGTTCTTCAGCTTGGTAAAATTACAAATGAGCTACAGCAAACTGCAATCTCACTACGCATGCTCTCTCTTAAGGGAGTATTTAGCAAGATGCAGAGAACAATTCGAGATACCGCTAAAATCCTAAATAAGGAAATTAGATTTGTAACGGATGGAGATGATACAGAGCTCGATAAAACAATAATCGATGAGCTATCATCTCCACTTACACACCTCATCAGAAATTCTGTGGATCACGGAGTAGAAACACCTGATGAGCGAGAAGCTGCTGGAAAACCGAGAATGGGAACAGTAACGATGACAGCATCATACAGTGGTCGTTACTTTTACTTGAAAATTAGTGACGATGGAAAGGGGCTCGACCGCGATCTGATTCGTCAAAAAGCAATTGAAAAGGGAATAGTTAGTGCCGACGATGAATTGTCAGAACAACAAATATTACAACTCATTTTTATGAATAGTTTTTCAACAAAGGATGAGGCCACAGACATTTCAGGACGTGGCGTAGGAATGGATGCAATCAAGGGTGCAATTGAAAAACTACGCGGTTCAATTGAACTTGAATCGGAAGTAGGAAAAGGAACAACAGTTACCATCAAACTCCCTCCAACACTTGCGATTTTCAATGGTATTGTTATCGAAAGTTCTGGACAAAAGTTCATATTCCCAAGTTCGGATGTATTGGAGATCTATCACGTTAACCTTGAAGACACTCGCGAGATGAGTCCAGGAAATCCAATCATTAGAATTAAAGATAAAGTGTATCCAGTCATTGATCTCAACAAAATTTTTAATCTACCTAAAAGCGAATCAGATCGCCCTAATAATGTCCTAATAACTGTGGCCTGTAACAATAAGGCGTATGGAGTGCTCGTTGATGATGTACTACTACAACAACGCATTGTGTTTAAAAACCTAGGGAGAGAACTAGAAGGCCTCCCTGGTGTTGCCGGTGGTACCATTTTAGCGGATGGCCGTGTCGCCATGATTGTCGAGGTAAGTGACTTGGTGGAACTCTATGAAAAGTAAAGATACCGTAACTACATTTGAGGCCCCTAAAACTAGTGTTATTCAAGATAGTAATATTTCGGATGAACAGTTTGATTTTTTAAGTAAGCTGATTTTTGAAAAGGTAGGAATTTATCTCGACCATAATAAAACGACAATGGTTCAATCTCGAATTCTTAGACGTCTTAAAAAACTGGATTTAGACTCAATAAAAGACTACATAACTTATCTCAAAGAAAACCCTGATAAGGAAATGGACTTCTTTATTAATTCACTAACAACAAATAAGACTGATTTTTTTAGAGAGAATGATCACTTTGAATACTTAAAAGATGTTTTCTTAAAGGATTTAATTGAGAAAAAAACGGGTACTTCTGTTCAAGACCTCTATATTTGGTCTGCCGCATGTTCTGCCGGCCATGAAGTATATACACTAGCACTTGTAATGGATGAATTTTGCAAAAAGAATCCTCGCTTTAACTATAAGATTCTTGGTTCTGACATTGACACTGATATTTTAGATAGAGCAAAAAAAGCAGTGTATCCAGCAGAGCAAATTGATCCTATACCTCGGCATTACCTGCAAGGGAATTTCCAAAAAGGTTCTGGAGAAAACGAAGGATTCTATCGGGCCTCGGATCACCTTAAGAGGAATGTTAAGTTTAAAAGATTTAACCTTACAGTCCCAACAGAAAGAGTTCCACTCACCTTTGATATAATATTTTTAAGAAATGTGCTTATTTACTTTCCCCCTGAAATAATAAAAAAGGTTATTGATAAGCTGGCATCACATCTTAAAAGTGGAGGGTTACTTATTATTGGGCACTCTGAAACATTAAACGGGATCGAGCACGACCTAGAATTCTTAGGCTCATCCATTTATAAAAAGAAATAGAAATGAAAGAAATATTCCTAAAACCAGGTGAGATCGAATTCAGCATGGAACCAGCACGAATCACAACAGTGCTTGGCTCTTGTATTGCTGTAACTATTTTTGATAAGAAATTAAAATGTGGAGGTATGTGCCACTATTACTTGCCACTCGCAAGTCCAAACAGCAAAAATCTGAATAAGTATGGGGAATATGCAATTGCAAACCTATTAAAGAAATTTAAAGAGGTAAACTCATCCCCTCGAGACCTCGAAGCTAAAATTGTGGGTGGTGGAAATGTCATCAATATCACAAAAATAGGTGCCGATAATATTGGCGAGAAAAATGCTAGTATGGCGCGACAAAAGTTACAAAACTTTAAAATAAATATAACTGCCGAATCAGTGGGTGGGAATACAGGTAGAAAAATCAGACTATACACAGAGTCGGGAAAAATTGACCTTCGAAAGCTGAAGGAGAATGATACTGAGCTACAAGAGACAGGTCAGTATCTGGAAAAGACAACTTCGATTATACTTCCGAATTCAATTCGCAGAGCTCAGGCCCAGCAAGCAATTCAATCTGAGGAAGTTTCCCCTACCCATATTCAATCCGTAAAAAAATCCGGACCAATCAAAATTTTGATTGTAGATGACTCAAAGTCAATGAGAATGATTTTGCGAAAAATGATAGAAAAGTATAGTGATATGTTGGTAATGGCCGAGGCAGAAAATGCACATGTTGCTCAAGAAATAATAGACAAACAGAAACCAGACCTTATTACACTTGATATAAATATGCCTGGTATGGATGGTGTTACATTTCTGAAAAGTTATATGCCTAAGACTCCAATTCCTACAATTATGATATCATCCCTAAATAAGGCAGAATCGGGGCCGGTATTTGAGGCAATTGAAAGTGGAGCATTCGATTACATAAAAAAACCAAGCTTGGATGAAATTGAAAACTTATCCGGTGAATTGCATGAAGTTATTAAGGCAGCATTTGACTCTCACTATATTGAAAAAAGGCACGCTCCAAGTGTTAGTAAAGGCCTTACTATAAATACAACAGAAGAAATTATAAATAGTTCCCTAATTGCAATTGGCGCCTCCACTGGTGGAACTGAAGCGATTAAGGATGTGCTGATTGATCTTCCCAAAAACGTCCCTCCGATTATTATAACACAACACATACCACCTGTATTTTCCGCCGCTTTCGCAGATCGTCTAAATACTCTCTGCAAATTCAGCGTTAAGGAGGCCGAGGACGGTGATGAACTCAGGCCAGGTCATGCATTTGTAGCACCTGGTGGTAAGCATATGAAAATCATTAATCAGGGTGCTCGTCGTTTAATAAAACTTACCGAAGACCCCCCTGTAAATAGATTCAGGCCATCAGTTGATTATATGTTTGATTCAATATCATCTTTTACTGATAAGCGCGTCATTGCGATCTTACTCACAGGGATGGGATCTGATGGAGCACAAGGTCTTTTAAAGCTTAGAGAGAATCGGGCCTATACTCTGGCCCAGGACGAAAAGACTTCGATAGTTTATGGTATGCCAAAAGTAGCAGCAGAAATGGGAGCAGCAAAAGAAGTGGTTGCTTTAGAAAACATGTCTGAAAAGATAGCTAACTATCTTAATAAAAAATAGTTTTTCGTAACATCGTAGAAACCGATAGGTTATGTAATTAATGATAAAGGAGAAAATATGAGCGAGGCAGAAAAGAATGATAATAATTTCCTGGGAAATGATGGCGGGAGAACTAAGTATCTCACCTTCAACCTTGCTGATGAAAAATACGGCCTTCCTTTATCTTCGGTAAAAGAGATTATTGGTATGGTTGACATTACTCCTGTTCCCCAGGTGCCAAAGTTCTTTAAAGGTCTTATCAATCTTCGCGGAAAAATCATTTCAGTAATTGACCTGCGCATCAAGCTTGCTATATCCGCAGGGGAGATTGAGCCCAAAAAAACATCTATTGTAATCACTGATATCGAAGATGTTGTTATTGGTGTCATAGTTGATGATGTAGAGGCAGTTGTTGGTTTTCATGATGAGCAAATTAACAGTACTGTTGAGATTCAAAGTAAGGTAAGCAATGAGTATGTGTCCGGGATTGCAAAAACAGACAATCAGAAGTTATGTCTTCTTCTCGACATTTCAAAAGTTTTAAGTTTAGAAGAATTAAATATGATTACAAGTAAAGCTAAAATCTAATTATTGAGAACTCTCATTAAAAAGGCCTCCAAAATGTGGAGGCCTTTCTGTATTTATAGCGGCAATTCTAGAGCCCTGGTAACATTTGATAACAAACAATCATAATTGAGGTTGGAAACAAAGATCCAAGTAGTAGGTATAGTGGGTTAATTCCATCATTACCGAACGACTTATTAAGAATTCCATAACCAGCAGGATTTGGTGCATTTGCAATAACTGTTAGACCACCACCTGTAACTGCACCTGCGACAAGATTATACTTCGCAGAGTCACTTAGACCTTCAACTAAAGATCCTAGATAAGTAAGAGCAGCATTATCTGTAATACCTGTTAATGCTGTTGAACCAAAGTACAGCGCAAGGTCAGGGAGTTGCTTTAAAATTGCCTGTAGCCACCACCCCTGCATTCCACCAAGAGTAACAAGACCGGCGAGGAAGAAGCCAACAAGAAGAGATTCTTTAAGCTTAAGCTTGTCCTGAAATTTATGAGTAATATGGGTCATTCCAATAAAGAAAAGAAAAAGGCCCATGAAAAATTTCGGATGGTGAGCGGTAAGAACAACAAGCCCCATAAAAGCGACATGGATAACTACAAGCCACCAAGGTGTCTTAGGTTTACCATCACCATGCCCGTGCCCTGCAAGTTCACCAGTAAGTTCTTTTCTAAATGCGAAAGCGGTAATGAGAGTAACAATAACAACACCAATAGCAGCTTTGTAACCGAAATTTGATGCCATAAATGCCATGTCCCATTTCCACTTTCCTGCAACCATTAAAACTGGAGGAGCTGCAAAGTGAGTCAGGGTTCCACCAACGGAAACATTTACAAAGAGTGCTCCAATTGTTGCGTACATAAATGTTTTACTCATTCCATGTTTGTAATAATATTGAAGTAATAAAATAGCAGTAACAGTCATTGCTGCCGGCTCAGTAATAAATGAGCCAAGAAGTGGTCCAAAAATTAGTGCTGAAATATAAAATGCCATCTTTTCACCAACAGGCATAAGTCTCGCGATAAAACTTATAATACCTTCAGTGAACTTTAAAACTGGTCTTGTTCCGGCCATACACATAATGACAAAAACAAAAGCTGGCTCAGTATAATTAACACCATTGAGATAGTGAATAACTCCCCCAGTAACATGGTGGCCGGCATCTTGAATCATAAAGCCATCAATAAATGAATAAAAAATGACAAATACAAGTGACCAAATACCAAAAATGGCCTCAACCTCACCTAAAAAATGAAGTATACGATTAGGGATCGAGCCATCTTCAAACTTATGAGAATAAGCTACGATCGGGTTTACAAGAAAGGTATGAATTACGGCAAGACCGAAAAGCAACGTACCTATAATTTCCATAGTTGTGGGATTCATCATTCCTCCTGAGACATTATATAAATAAATAAATTCAAGAAAATTGTAACAGACAACATAATACAGGTCTAAGTAATTAAATAGCATTTATATCTGACTAATACGCTCAGATAAGACAATCTTCAATTGCAAAAAAGCCGTGCTAGACATATTATGTTGAGGATTTATTATATTTAAAGGAAGATAAAAATGGAAAGACACGTTGCACTTGAAAGGGCACAAGAATGGGCCAAAAATGAGTATTTTTCACTAGAGTCGAGAAAAGAAATTCAGGACCTAATAGATGCTGGAGATGAAGCAGAGCTTTATGAAAGATTCTATAAAGAAATGGAATTTGGTACTGGAGGAATCCGTGGAATCCTCGGACAAGGTATCAACCGTCTAAACTACTATACAGTGAGAAAAGCAACTCAGGCACTGGCCTATGAGCTTAAAAATAGCTTTAAGGGCGACATCAAGGTCGCGCTTTCCTACGATTCACGTAACTTTTCAAAAGAGTTTGCAGAAGAGACAGCTGGAGTCCTCGCAGGAAATGGCATTCAGTCATATATCTACAATAGACTTAACCCTGTTTGTCTACTCTCATGGTCAACAAGAGAGCATAAAGCACAAGCTGGAATTATGATAACAGCAAGCCACAATCCACCAAAGTATAATGGGTATAAAGTTTACTGGGACGATGGGCGCCAGATAACTTCACCAAATGATAAAAATATCATTAACAACTATTGCAACATCAAAGATTACAATGAAATTGGCTTTATGAGCTTCCAAGATGGCCTTGATAAAGGTCTGATTCACTATGTTGGCGAGGAAGTTGAAGACAACTATATCGATATGATTGCGAAATACGCTATCAAGCCAGACATGATTAAAGAAAATGGAGATAAAGTTAAAATTATCTTCACGCCAATTCATGGAACAGGTCTGGTTCCTGTCCAGAAGATTTTTAAGAAGCTTGGATTCACAAACTATTCCATCGTTAAAGAACAAGAGCTACCTGATGGAAATTTTCCGACTGTTGCAAGTCCAAACCCGGAAAATCCAGCTGCGCTTCAGCTTGCAGTTGACCTAATGAAGGCCCAAAATGGTGACATTGTTCTAGGAACAGACCCAGATGCTGACAGGATTGGTATTGCAGTTCCTCATAAAGATGAAGTTCATTACCTCAATGGTAACCAAATCGGAACTCTTCTAATGAACTATGTCATTGAGGGAAAAAAAGAACTTGGGAACCTTCCTAAGCGAGGATATGTTGCTAAAACAATTGTAACAACTGATCTTCAGCAAAAAATTGCTGATGCCCATGGCCTTGAGATGTTCAATACTCTCACTGGCTTTAAATGGCTTGGTGGAGTAATTGGAGAAAAAGAGAAAAATGATAAAGACTGTGAATTTATCTTTGCATCCGAAGAGTCATTTGGTTACCTCAACCACACTCATGTTAGAGATAAGGATGGTATAGGGCCAAGTGCCCTTCTCTGCGAAATGGTTCTAAGCTATAAGCTTCAGGGAAAAACACTTATCGATGGACTCGATGACATTTATGAGCAATATGGATTCTTCCATGAGCATCTTTTAAACCTAAGCTATGAAGGCTCAGAGGGCGCCAAGAAAATTCAGAAAATCATGGATTTATTTAGAGATTATTCTAAAGATGTTATGGCCGGGGAAAAGATCGAAGCAGTCGAAGACTATACAAATGGCTTTAATGGGCTTCCAGCAAGTAATGTACTTTGCTTCCGCCTTTCTGGTGGAAATAAGGTTCTAATGAGACCATCGGGAACCGAGCCAAAAATTAAGTTTTATATTATGCTGCAAAAGAGTGAAGGAACTCTTGAGGAGAATAAAGTAACTTGCAAGGCACTAACCGACTCTGTGGTTAAAGAGATTGAAGAAATCTGTAAAAATGCATAAGTAAATAATACGAAAATGGCCTCTTGCTAACATACAAGAGGCCATTTCTATTTTAGTAATAGACCTAACGCTTTTAAATTAAATGATTAGTAGAGCTGAACGAAGTCGCCTTCTTGAACAGTGCCACCAGAGTGAAGGATACAAATCGCGCCATCAGGACCAAAATAGTCAATAACCTCGATAGTTCCTTTGACCTCTCCCTTTGATTTACCTAGAAGTGCCCCCGTTTCGGGATCGTAGATTTCCTGCCCTTCTGTAATAACCTTGAGAATGTCACCCACCTGAATACCGCTGGTTCTTCCGGCATTGATATAGATCTTATTATCAATAATTCTTGCAACTCGCCCCATCCAATCCATGCGAGAGGAAAGCTTAATGATCTTTGGTATAGAACGTCTTATAGCAACTTTAACGCCGTAGCGAAGAAGGTCTCTTCTGAAGGTAAGTTTGTCTTCTCGAGTAGAATTAAATAGCCTGTAGTCTTTATTGTCAGCATCTCCTCGGACAGTTTCAGTATAGATCTCTTTATTGGCATTTACATCAAAGATACGAATCTCAATTTTTGAATTGGTATAAGAATTTGTTTTTCGTACAATTCCGACCTCATCAGTTTTCTCTCGAACTCTGGCCTCTTCAATGCGGCCAAAAATCACAAAATTAATCCCATTTATCTTGGCACGTCTTGCGACCTGTACTAGCTTAATACCGCCACCAGCATAGATTTCTTTAGAAGAACCAAATGTCTTTTTAGCTGCGTTATCAAAAATAAATTCTCCTGTACGAGAAAGCTCTCTGCGGAGTTCATTGCTGGCAACAACTGCAAGATCGGCCCCTCCGTAGGGAGACTCATTAAAGAAGTCTAAAAGAGCTACTTTTTTACGAATTCCACTAAATGATTTGGCGCGACTTTTATTCTGACTATAGCTGCTGCGGGGGTCACGACGAACCGTCTTTCCTGCGCATGATGCTAAAAATGCTCCAACTAATAAAAAAGTAATGTAAGTGCTAACAGTTCTACGCATCGTCACTTCCTTCATCAATTTTTACAACAGAGAATATTAATGGATTAGCCTCATCTAAAATTTCAATAGCATAATTACCCAGCTCAACACCTTTAAAAGACTTAAGAAGCGTGTTAACTCGATCAACTTTACCTATAAAATCTAGATTTAATGACGCGTCTATCCCATTATACTTTTCAAGTCTAGGCTTGAGCTGAAGAGTAATCCCCTTACTAATCAGTAACTTTTCGAGTCTGAAAATTGTCGTAAGCTTATCAATATTTTTGACGGTAAGCTTTAGAGTATTCCGGTGAACTGAGACTTTGCTTAACTTACCCTTAATTGTAGAAAATTTCTCAAGAGGAATTGAGTAAATCGCTGTTGCCACAGAGGAGCGAAGCTTGCGATCAGTTTCAGTTGAGAAATTCTGGGTTGGCAAGGTAAAGTCAAAGTGATCAATAAGTGAATAGTCACTTAAGTCTAGGATGACATAGTCCCCAGAGAACGAGTAACCACGAGTTCCCTGCAGGCTATTAGAACTTCTCTTTTTTATATTTATATTTACTTGTATCCACATCGAGTATGGAAAAGGGCCTGTGCTTTCACTTTTTGCCACGAGCTCAACAGATTCTTGTGCATTTTTTGAAAGCTTGAAAAATTCTTCAAGTTTACGATTTTGCGAATCATTGGCGACAATAACGTTTTCGACATAGTTGCCTAAAGCGCCCTCGAACCATTTTCTCCAGTGGTTTTGAATAGTTTCTTCAAACTCATTAAGAACTTCCACCCCAATATCAGACCAACTGGCACCATTTAGATTAAATGAAGTTGAGATATAAAGGTTTTTAAACTTTTTTATTTTCCCGACATGAGTAAACCCATAATAGGTTTTGTTGAGTTTCTGGCGATTTACTTTTGCATATAAACTCAAATAACGAGAATTAGGATACTGAGTAGAGCGAGTCATCTTCTTCACTTTATACTGAGCAATTACGCCTGCGACATTCTTATATCTCGTTTTACTTTTAAGCCTTCTATAGCGAAGCTGCTTTGTATATGACTCTTTATTTTTTCTTAATTTAGCATCGGAAAGAACCCTCTTTCCCTTTGCTTCTTCAGGAGTCTCATCAATGCGGTACTTTCTCTTGAGAGATTTCTCTATAGGCTCAAAGTTTTTGTCATATTTTTCATCAAACTGTTGCCAGAATAATTTACTATCGTGACCCATTGCTGTGAGCTCAGATGAAATGACGTTTTGGAAAGCACTAAAGAGCAGCTGTTTTTTACAGAAGCTTAGGGAATCCTCATCTTGAGAGTAAAATCGCCCTTCCCCGAATACCATTTTTGAGGCAAAACACTGCCACGAAAAAAGCAGTAATGATAGTATTGCAAACCATCGCATTAAAATTTTCATCTATCTTCCTTGAGTATTATCAATACCGTAATTTTACAGACTTATAGACAATGGAGCAACCCAATACTTCTTTTATAACTCGTAGAACAAAGAGGCATCCTCTAGTTTTCCATCAACAATAAACCCAACACTATTACATTGCATTAGCTCATTTACTCTTGCCGCAAATTGTGGCGTTGGATTTACTAGAAATTCTCTACTGGCATGCATTCGAAGCTTATTTCCCTCATTGTCTTTAATGATAAAGTGAACAGGAACTGTTCCTTTGTAGCTTAAGATAGACTGCTTCAGCTTATTTATTCCTCGAGAGTCTGTGATATTTAAATCTACTAGAACTCTTACATCTGTAATCCTTTCATCAGTCTGGTCTTTGAGCAGAGAAATTTTCTTGGGATAAAATTTCCGTGGATCCTCAGATAGCTTTGTATATCCATCTATGATTATCGGCTCATCCCCCTCTAGAAGCTCCCCATACTCAGCATAAATTGTTGGAAAGACAATTACTTCAATGTCGCCACTGAAGTCCTCAAGGCGAGCAAAGGCCATTTTATCACCCTTCTTAGTCATGATCATCCGACTCTCAGTGACAAGGCCTGCAAGAGTAAGGTCGCGCTGGGAGCCATCATCTCTCTTCCAGCTTTGACTTGGGTCAGGTGCTTTAGGTGGTGGAGTATTAAGCTCCTCTACACTTGCAATGGACATTGAGGCCAGCTTCTCCAGTAGATCCTGATATGAGTCAAGAGGGTGACCTGAAACAAATATCCCCATCAACTCTTTTTCCATTTGAAGTAATTCTTTTTCTGGAAAATTGCTAACGTACTGTACACCAAGCTGATCGAGCAATTCTTTAGGAGTTTTATCCTCCGCCGAATCTGATGCTGAGAACAGATCAATTTGCCCCAACTCTGCTTCTTGCTGCTTGCGTTGGCAGTAAGCAGAAATAAGCTCAACAGACTCCAGCATCGTTTTACGGTTCATACTATTTTCGCAGTTATCAAATGCCCCTGATCGAATCAAGGCATCAAGAATACGCTTATTTACTGATCGATAGTGAACTCTTTCGCAGAAGTCCAATAGGCCATTATACTCACCATTCTCTTCGCGTTCAGTGACGAGTGCGTCAACAGGCCCTTCCCCTACTCCCTTAATTGCTCCCATACCAAATGAGATATTTCCGTCAACAACATTAAATAACCATAGGGAGTGGTTAACATCTGGGGGAAGTAGCTCAACGTCATAGTTGGTAGCATCTGAAATGTAGCGAGTTACCTTCTCCATATTGGAAAGTTCTGTGCTTAAAAGACCTGCATAGAACTCTGCAGTATAGTAAAACTTTAAAAATGCTGTTTGGTAGGCAATATACGCGTAGGCAACAGCATGGGATTTATTAAATCCATACTCTGCAAATTTGGCCATTTTATCATAAAGGTCTTCAGCAATGACTAAGTCATAATTACGTTCTTTTGCACCATCTAAAAAGATTCGCTTGTGATGCTCCATCTCTGAAATTTTCTTTTTTCCCATCGCTCGACGAAGCATATCCGCCTGCCCAAGGGAATAGCCCGCAACAATACGGGCAATATTCATAACCTGCTCTTGATATACAATAATTCCATAGGTGTCTTTTAAAATATCGCGAAGCTCTTCATAGGGAAATACGAGTTCCTGCCGGCCGTGTTTGATTTCAATAAAGTCATCAACCATCCCCGAGCCAAGTGGGCCAGGACGATAAAGAGCATTAATGGCCGTAACATCGTCGAGAGAGTTTGGCTTAATTCTCTTGCAGAGATTGATCATCCCATCAGACTCAAGCTGAAAAACACCAATTGTTTCCCCGCGACCGATAAATTGATAAACGGCACTATCTTCGGTATTAATCTCTTCGATATCAAAGTCAGCAATTTTATCCCTGCGAATAAATTTTTCTGCATGATTGATTACAGTCAGGGTTTTTAGGCCTAGAAAGTCAAACTTCACAAGGCCGATCTCTTCAGAATAGTTTTTGTCGAACTGACAGACTAACTCTCCCCCATTTCCACGAGAAAGAGGACAGTACTCTTCAAGAGGTTTATCAGTAATAACAATTCCCGCGGCATGAATTCCTGCGTTTCGATTTAGAGTCTCAAGCTTTAAAGCAATACTAAAAACTTGGCGGATTTTAGGATCAGAATCGATAAGATTCTTAAGTTCTGGCTCTTTTTCAATAGCGTCTTTAAGCTTAATTCCCAATTCATCTGGAATTAGTTTCGCCATAGCATCGGCCTCAGCATAAGGAAGACCATACACACGGCTCACATCGCGGATTACACCTTTGGCAAGAAGTTTACCAAATGTGATAATCTGACTTACTTTATCGTGACCGTACTTTTCCGTTACATAATCGATAACTCTTCCACGGCCGGCCTGACAAAAGTCTACGTCAAAGTCAGGCATGGATATACGTTCTGGATTTATAAATCTCTCAAAAAGAAGATTATATGGAAGGGGATCAATATTGGTAATATTCATTGCATAGGCAACAATCGATCCGGCACCAGAACCACGACCAGGTCCCACAGGAATCCCATTATCTTTTGACCATTTAATAAAGTCAGCAACTATTAGGAAGTAACCAGGAAAACCCATTTCGATAATCATATCGACCTCAATTTTCATACGGTCGAGGTATATCTGTTTTTTTTCTGTTTCCCAGTTTTCTTCTAAAATGAGTTTCCGAAAATGAGGACCCTCAAAGCGGGCATCAAGTCCCTCACTTACAATCCTTTTAAAATATTCGTCCTGCCCTTCCCCCGTATCGATGGCAAAAGTAGGAAGGAGGTAGATAGGATTTCCTTCATCATCAGTCCACTTCAGCTCAACGTTACACTGCTCTGCAATTTTCAGGGTATTATCACAAGCATCAGGCGCATAATGAAAAAGTTCTCTCATCTCCTTGGGAGTGCGCACATAGAGAGTATCCGTTTCCATTTTGAAGCGATTTTCATCGTCAAGAGTTTTACCAGTCTGAATACACATCAATACTTCATGGGCAGTTGAGTCGTCTTTATTTAGATAGTGGCAATCGTTAGTGGCAAGTAATTTAATATCGTTTGCTCGTGCAAAAGCAACTGCCTTGCGGTTCACACGATTTTGCTCCTCCATTCCATTTTCTTGAATTTCAAGATAAAAGTCTTCACCAAAGATATCTTTCATTTTTAATGCAGCAGTTGCGGCCTTCGTATCCTCGCCATTCATCCAAAGATTATTGGCCTCTCCACCAAGACAGGCAGAAGAACAAATAAGCCCCTCACCAAACTCTCTCAAAAGATCATAGTCGGCCCTTGGGCGATAATAAAAACCTTCCATATAGGCCTTCGTCACGAGCTTACAGAGGTTATGATATCCAACTAAATTTTTGCAAAGTAATACCAAGTGATAATTTTTATTTTCACTAAGACCGCCACCTTTATCGTGACGAGAACCTGCAGTGTAATATATTTCGCAGCCAAAAATTGGCTTTACTCCGGCCTTAAGTGCCTTTTTATAGAAATCGATTGCACCAAACATATTACCGTGGTCAGTGAGGGCAACGGCAGGCATGTTGGTTTCTTTACACTTATCGAATAGTTCAGGAAGCTTTATGGCACCATCAAGCAAGGAGTATTCCGAGTGAACATGTAAGTGAACAAAACTATCCTTATGGGATTCAGTCAAAGGCACATGGATCTCTTCAGACATTGAATTTTCTCGCTTTTTATTGTGTGTAAAACTTGGATAAAGATACCCAAAATGAGATGAAATGTCAGTTCAAATGGTAGGACAATGGAGACGTAATTACAGCACCTTAACGCGACGAGCTAGCACTATTTTGAGAGCACAAACTCCCATTGCGATAAAGTACAATAATCTAATGAAAATTAAAGTGATCTATCCCTTAGTATGATGTTTGATAGTCTTGATCATAGTTTTTAAGTTCATCGATTAATTCGTTGACCTCACTATCATGCCTCATCTGATTTTCATACTGCTTAACAAGTGAACTTTCAAAAGTTCCTTTTTTTGTTGGAGCAACAACTGAAGCAGGCATTCTCTTAGCAACTTTTTTCTTTTTGGTGCCGAGCTTTGAAACAAACTTAGATTTCATCCCATATACTCTTAATACTACACCAGACTTCTTTGTGTACTTCTTATTAAGCATCTGTCTGTGTTTAATCTTCTTTGCTGCAGCAATTTTACTCTTATATAAATGCGCCACATTTACTTTTTTCACACGTGTTGTTGGAATTTTAACCATCTTCACAGCGCTACTCGGAACGCTTGCAATTCCACGTTTTGGAGTATTCATTCTATTTGTCGGAATCGAATCTGGAGTCATAGGCATTACACCGCTAAATAGACCTGTAATTTTTCGAAATGATGTCTCACCAATTTGCATTGGGACTCTTGGAATTCCTTTCTCGTAATTATTTGATACAAATGAAAATTGTCCGTCAGAAACATTCACCTTAAGGTGGGTCTCTAAAGCATTTGCCATGTCAAAACCACCTCTAACAGAAAGGATTTGAGTCTTTCCACTATAAGGGTCGAAGGACACGATTGCTTCCCCGAAAGTATAGTCAATCTTTGCATTAGCAGTCTTTATGATAAAGCTCTCAGACTGATTAAAGGATTGAACCCAAAAGTAACCTCTTGCGAGTTCAATCTGATTTCTTGTAATTTTAATATGAGCAGAACCAGATAAGTGGTACTTGTGATCATAATAGTCAGTGAGGGTCACTTGCGCGCCTTCCTCTGTCACGACATCAGAAAAATCGTCAATACGATCTCCCTCGCGAAGAGTCTTTGTCACGCCATCAGACATCACAAAGGCATTGCCATCTACTGAACTTACGATTGCACTTGGACTAGAGGCCCAAGCACTACCTGTCAGTAGCAGTGCCAACAATAAACTAATCTTTGTACTTTTGAACAATTTCTTCATAGTGCACACTCAGGATTTTCCACTCTTGCGTATTTCTGTATTTCTTTCTGAATTCTTCAACTGTATTAAAGAATTCGCCTCTTTTACCTTGTCTTAAATTAGTCAGTGCCAGCCAAAGCTTTGCCCCTCTGTAATATTGTGATGTTGGATACTGTGAGATGAGAGTTTTCAGTGAATCCTCTGCCCACTTGTTGTGTTTTCCAGATTCATATGCGGCAATACCAGACTGAAAGAGAAACTTATCTGTAATCTCTTTATGCCCCTTAAAATTGTTACGAAATGAGTAGAAATACTGTGATGATTTATCAAAGTTTTTCCTTGTAAACTCATTCTCTGCCATTGCAAGAAGTTGTGATGGAGTCCACTTATAGATTTGAAATTTAACAGCGTCTTTCTTCTTAGGAGCAACACTTGCAACTTTTCTCTGAGTGTTTCTTTTCTTTTGGATCTGAATAGAAAGATAGTTATTCTTGGCCTTCAGTGCCTGAATTTCAAACTCTAACTTACTGACATGTACCTGGAGTGCTCTCTTGTCTTTAGAGAGATTTAGGGCCGCAGTTTCAAATCGGTTAATCTTCTCTGACTTCGCTTCAATTCTCTCGATAAAATCGCAAGATACCAGCGTAGCTAGAAGCACTATTGTCAGAACTTTTAAAAGCATTTCTCTCATAAATCTATTCCTGTTGAGGCCTTCACCCACTATTACTCCTTAGATTTATCGGAAATTTAATTAAATAGTTTAGTTAAAAAATATAGTTTACAATTTACTCGACCAAAACTGTCACACGAAGTGAGCAAATCAGTGCCTCAAAACGCTAAGCTATAGTAAATTTAGGTATTTGAAATAAATCGGGGATATAGTTAATGATAAAAAAAATATTTTTCCTTTTAGTTCTTCTTACATCTAGCCTTGTATTTGCAATAGACGGGCAAACCCCTTGGACTGTTCAAAACTTTCGTTCTCAAAATGGAGAAATGTTCTTTGCTGTGGCATTTGATGTTCCAGATGGTCAAGGCCTTTACTGGAGGAACCCAGGAGACTCAGGTTCAGCTCCAAAAATCAATTTTTACTCCAAGTCTAAGAAGCTTGAACTCAAGGAGATGCCCTGGAAAGTTCCAAGTCGTAAAGTTGTGACTAAGAAGCTATGGACCTACAACCTAAATGGTAAGGTTGTCATTTTCTATAAGGTCCCCGGTAAGGTCCAAGATCAAATTTACGATCAAGATGTAACAGTGGAAGCAAGATGGTTGGTGTGCGCTGGTATTTGCGTTCCCGGAAGTGGAACTATTTCAGGCCACTATATCTATGAGAAGTATAACTCTTACACAAGCCCCAGCTTTGTTTTAGAAGATGATTGGCTGGAGAAAGAACTAAGTCAGCGCCCTGCCCAGAAAAATCTGCCAACAGACTTTGAATTCCAACTTGGAAAATGGGGAGCAGAAGATCATATCCTTTTTTACAGCACCTCAGTTAAAAATGATCCCAAATACAAGTTAACCAATTTACTCTATCCTCACCCACACTCTTCAGTTAACTTTGCTCATGAAAAGTTAATGCACGACAAAGCAGGAAACATTTATGGCTCTGTAGTAATAGATGGAGAGGTAAAACTTCCTCTTACTATAAAATTTTTAGCAGACCTTGGTAATGAATATAGAGTGAGTGATGTCACAATCAAAAGTCTCACTCCAAATCTTTCTGAAAATATTAAAAAATATAGACAGATGTTCACGCCCATTGATCCAACAGTAAAGATGAGCAAAGAGATAGAAGTGACTCTAGAAGATTCTACTTCTGTTTGGTATTTCCTCCTATTTGCTTTTATTGGCGGATTAATCCTAAATGTTATGCCCTGTGTTCTTCCTGTCATTTCTATTAAACTATTTGGACTTATTAAAATAAATGGAGCTAGTCATCGAGAGATTTTGGGACACAACCTTCTCTACACAGCGGGAATATTACTCTCCTTTGTTGTACTTGCTGCCGTTGTAATTATTCTCCGCACTGCGGGAGAAAGTGTTGGCTGGGGCTTTCAGATGCAATCCCCTCGCTTTGTTCTTTTTATGATTCTAGGTCTCTTAATATTTGCCCTTAATATGTTTGGTATCTTTGAATTCAGAACGCCAGGAGGGAAGTTTCTAGGAAATATCTCTGTTAGTAACCATCACCTTGGAAGTTTTTTAAGTGGAATTTTAGCAACAGTTCTATCAACCCCCTGTAGTGCTCCCTTTCTAGGAACAGCACTAACCTTTGCGTTCACCACTTCCAATACTTTTTTATTTGCAACGCTAATGATGATTGGACTAGGTCTTGCTTTCCCAATCCTACTAACTGGAATCTTCCCAAAACTAATTAACTTTTTACCTCGACCCGGAAACTGGATGAATCATCTTAAAAAGTTTTTAGGACTATCTCTTCTTTTGACTGCGGTGTGGCTTGCATCAGTATTCTATTCACTAACAAGCAACCCATTGATGCCAGGCCCATTTTATAACTTGGGGATTATCTCTGGCCTTATCCTACTGGCATTTTATCTCTACCGCTTTCGCAAGTTTGTTGGCCTGTCATTTGGAATTGCCGCAATTGTCATGACTGCCTACACCTACAACATGCAAAATGTTGAGTTTCCCAATATTTTAGTTCATGAGCCTATAGCTGGAAGTGCTTGGGTCAGCTGGTCTCCAGACAAACTAGAGACGTATAAGGGCGAGCGGCCTGTATTTATAAAGTTCACAGCTGATTGGTGTATTACCTGTAAGGTTGATACCCGCCTCATAATAAAAAGCTCTGGCTTTACTGAGCTTGTAGAAAAGCATGATCTAGCACTTGTAGTTGGAGATTATACTGCTCCTCAACCTAAGATGGATCGATGGATGAAGGCCCATGGACTTGTGGGTGTTCCTGCTTATCTAATTCAATATAAAGATGGAACACGAAAAAGAATTGACGGCCAATTGACACTGAAGAAGCTGGATGAATTACTTAGCCGCTAGTCCAGCTCAAATTTTGTAGGTACTGTCATAATTTCACTAATAACATCTCTTGGTGAACGCTCTTCGTAGAGTACTGAAAAAATGCCATTAAAAATTCTTGCCTTAATATCGTAGCGCTCGCTTAAGAGGTGAACGGCCTTAGCCGTTTTATGACCTTCAACGATAGTACGCTGAGACGCTATGATCTCTTCAGGAGATCGTCCCTTGGCGAGTTCGATCCCAAAAGATTTGTTACGACTTAGTTCTCCCGTAGTGGTTAAGATCAAATCCCCCATTCCACTAAGGCCATAAAAAGTCTCCGGTCTAGCATTAAAAACTTTTCCAAAGCGAAGCATCTCAGCAATTCCACGAGTGATCATAGCAGCGCGAGTATTGTGATTATAGCCAAGCCCCTCAAGGATACCGCCAGCGATAGCGAGAACATTTTTAAGGGCCCCCCCTAAGAGAACCCCCTTTACGTCATATGAAGGGAATGTTTTGAAGTATTCTGTGTTGAGCATTTCAAGAGAAACTGTATCAAGCATTTTTTTAGAGCGGCCAGCCAAGGTTACTGCTGTGATCTGTTTGGCAACGATCTCCTTGGCAAAGCTTGGCCCCGAGAGAAAAGCAAATTGATCCATCCTCTCTGGAAAATAATTTCGAAAAAGGTCATCGGGAAGCTCAAGAGTAATAGGGTCGATCCCCTTAGAAAGAGAAACAACAGGAGTTGTGCTGCCAATATACTGATCAATATGGTCAAAGTTATCATATAAAAAATCTGAAATCGAAGATGAGGGAAGGCCAAAGACTACAAGCTCAACTTTGCCATCGACTAGTGAGTTAACTTCATCCCAAGTAAGGGCAGGAATAATGTTTGGTTGAAGCGACATTCCGGGGAGGTAAACTGAGTTTTCATGTTTGTCTCGAAGGCCAGTATAGACGTCTTCAGAGCGAACCTTAATAATAACTTTCTTAAAGTTATGCGCCATCACCGAAGCAATTGAAGTACCAAAGGCACCGGCACCAATAATGAGTCCTATATCTTTCATGGTATGGATCCTTAGAGTGCCATCACTCCCTTAACCTTAGATGCTTTTTTATAAATTTCTATAACCTCATCAGATGATGTGGCGGCCATGTGAAATGTGACGCTAACATAGGTTCCCTTTTTAGAGGGAGTTAACCTCTCATGCTGTAATCCCGTTTGATGCTCTAGGGTTACAACTTGCTCCCTTGGAACAATAAATTTGAAGAGGTAACTACATGGCCACTCGTGGGCCTCATCCAACCGCCTCTTAAAACTGTCATAATCTTCATTTACCATTGAATTCACCTACTCTCTAACTAACTTAAATCACACAATGCCTGACGATTTTGCTAAAGTTTTCCTATTTTTGTGCGATGCGGTATTATAGATACGCTGTACAAAGTGTAGTCCAAATCAATGGACTTGTGAACTGTACACCGGCAGGTATCCAATGAAAACGTTGATGATCTCACTATTTTTTGCCCTCGCAACAAATACATCTGTATTTGCATCAGGAGAATACACGTTTCAAAGTTTTAAAGTAAACGATGTCCTGAACAAACGTATCGATCTGATGAGTGATCGAGTAATGGAGCGTAATGATGAGGAAGGCGTATCTCGTGGTTTAAAAGCGGAATTAACGGGATCAGATATTGAGCTAAATAATGCTCTTGAGAGCAAAGTTGAGCTTATCCGCTCTATGAACACTTTTGGTAGCACCATAAAAAAATCTTCTAGATCTATTAACACCAGGGCGCTTACGCTTCCAGGCCAAGTAGACACTTCTGAGTATGACGAGCTTATCGAGCAAGGCCTTAACCCCGTTTTTGCCAAAATAATAAAAATCATGGGTCCTATCTACAAGGGTGTAGGAAAAACTCAGGCCCAAGGCATTATATTAAAAAATGAACAGTTTAACCTTGGTTCAGTAAACCACTCTGGATTTACATGGCAAAAACCAATGGGTAACTTTGCTATCTATGTTAACCGTCAGCTTGCGCCTGACCTTTTTGATGATACCAACTGGGTTGTCACTGACACTCTAACTATCCACGTCGATGCAACGACCTTTCTAACTAACATGAAACAAAATGGATTAATTAGTATTACGACCAATCAACTTTCTGCCTTTGCAGGTATTCAATTCAAGAGAGAATACCGTTATTCTCACTTTGCAGACAGCTTTGAAGATGGACTTCAAAAAGACTACACGAACCTCTTCTTAAGTTTTACAAACTTCTTTGGCCTCAATTTCCTAAAGATGAATCAATATGAATTTATGTCTAAGAAAGACTATTTAAGCTTCAATGCTGGGATTGGTGCACATATACCAATCACCACAGGTGCTTCAATTGGAGCGGGCGTACTCGTCGGATACAACCGTCTTTCATCTGTTGAGGTTCAAAAGGTTGGGCCTAAAGACTCTCCCCGCCAGGGTGAGAACTACAGAGTATCATTTGAAAAAGAAAAAGGTGGAGAGCTTGAAGTTTCAGCAAAACTCCAAGCTGATTTTTTTAACCTACTTCGTCTAACTCTTTTCTCATATGAGTATACTTATTCACTAAGTGAATCAGATAAAATCTACCTATCAATCTTTGATCGCCATATGGATGATCTTGTAATGGGATCTCCAGAACAAAAACAACTTTCAAGCATTTTTAGAATGAACCGCCCTGATCTTGATATAATCCAGGATATGGTAATATCAAGCGAATACAGAAAAAAACAAAATAAAAATTCACACTTTGCGATCTTCCTCTTTGGAAAACTAAAAAAAGGACGAATCGAACAAGTAACCATTCAAAAAGATGGAATTGAAAAGACCTTTTTTAAGAGTCGTTATGAGAGTATCAAATATGTGAAGGGCCTCTTGACGACTCTTATCAACGGACTAACAACATTCTTTACCAACACCGAGCTATTTAAATCTTACAAGGCATCAAGAAGCCGTGACCTGATGCTAGAATATGAAGATGAGAGACAACTTACCAGCAAAGACAAAGTACAACTTCGTGAAGAAAAATTATCGATTAATATCGAGCATGAATTTACAGCAAGAAAAACCGAAGGCTGGTTTAATAAGAAATACAAGAGGTATGCGGAGCATTTCACCCGAAACTTTACCAACTTGCCGAGCAAAATTGCTAATGAGATTAAAAACAAAAATCTTGTGGGCCCTCTTAAAATTAGAACCACAGCGTGGATTAATAAAGATGGATTAAAACGCTTCAACAAAATGAACAATAATTCGATTGTGATTCAACTTGCCAAGATCTGTAAGTATGAGAGGCCAAAGAAAATGAAGTGGTGGAAGCGTATCCGCTACACCTTTAAAAAAGGTGTTATAAAAGGAGAATACTGTTACAAAAAGCTTACCAAGAACTACACTAAATATAAAAATGAGCTTAGTGTAAGTGGCGATATGTCTCTATGGAAGCTTAGGGCCCTTCTTATCCAAGTTAATAAGTTCTCAGATAATAAAGATGACCTTCGAAGACTATTTGGACACAGTAATGTTTTCTATAACGGCAGTGTCGAGGCATACACTAAAAATGATATAAAGTTTAAATCTTACTTTAAAGATGGTGCTATAAAAAGCGTCGGAGTCATTGACGACTTCCAAAGAGAAAGTGAAGCAGTAAGGGCCCCGGCCTCGATAGAAGTTCAATAAATTAAAAAGGAGGCCTCGAGCCTCCTTTCTTTATGCTAGTTCCGTAATTTTACGCTGGTGTACCTTCGCAGTTAGAAACCACGGCATCAATTTGCACTAAGGCATCCATAGAAATAGCGGAAACACCAAC
>JAGLCH010000078.1 GCA_023146355.1 Bacteriovoracaceae bacterium
AAATGTTCTCACTGTTGGGAGCTTTGAAATCGTCGAGGCGAGCTCAGAGACATGGTGCTCTCGAATTTTTGACGTTAAATCCTCACCATTTGCAACAATGAGTACATCCTTTGAAACTCCATATCTAAGATCAAGGCTTTGCATGAAAGCGCTGAGTTTATCTCCTTCTTCAAAAACAATCCCCGCATCACTTGCAGATAAACCAATAGCTCGAAACATTGCGCCAGTGTCGATGTAGACAATATTTAATTTTTTTGCCACTTCTTTTGCAATTGTAGATTTTCCACTTCCACTAGGTCCGTCTAGTGCAATAACTCTTGAGTGATTCATGAGCATGATCTCCATGTAATTTATTGGTGTAAATGTCTTAAAATTATAACAAGGAAAAAGCGAGGATTAAAGGAAAGAAATCTCGTCTAAAGCAAGAAGATTGCTGTGTTTATTAGGAGCAATGCGATTTATTGCCACAAAGGTTTTAGTAAATGGTCTTGGTGTAGTTTTAGTATAGGCAACATAGTTTCTAGTTAGTCGAAAATAAGCTTTGGTGACCTTATCTAGATATTTATTGCGATTACCTACTCTCATTCTCTTTTTGATTCTTCGCTTAACCCAGTTTGGTCCCATATTATAAGCAACAGTAGCGAGAATAGGGTTATGCCACAATCCTTTCATCAATTTATTGAGGTAATAAGCACCCATCTCAATATTGTATCGTGGCCTACGTAGGAGACGTCGAGTTTGTTTTTTTGTTTTAGTAAACTTTAGTTTGGTAGAAATCTCATGTCCTGTCGCGGGCATAATTTGCATAAGACCCCTAGCATTTACATAACTTCTAGCAGAATTCTTAAAGTGACTTTCTGTCCACATTACCGAGATCACCCAGAAAGGATCAACATTATGCTTTTCAGAGTACTTAAGGGCATGATCAATATAGCGCACAAGTCTTTTACGTAGAGAATGAGGAGTCGACGTTAAAATTATGTTTTTAAAGTCACTGCGAGAAAGCTCATCTACTCTTTCAAGAGCGACAAAACGTTTAAAAGGAACAACCTTGTCATACGAGTAAGACTGGAAAGTGGAAGCTGTAGGGTTTACCACTGCACCTTGAACTCGATCAGAGTCAAGCGGTGCCCCCTGTACCACAAATGTTTTATCATTCGATGGGAACTCAGAGAAGTCAGAAACACTGATCCCAGAGCTAGCAAAGCAAAAACCGAAAACGGTTAATAGGATATAGAGAACAAGCTTCCACTCACTTTCGAGTACAAACTCACCCCTTAGGTCCAAAGAATGGTTTAATCTGTTGTCTAGTTTCATCGACGCAATAATTACCCCGAATGGCCGTTGGTGTAAATAGTTTTCAAAGAGAGTGGTAATATCTATATGGTTTTCTCAAACATATCGATGAGATGGGGGGGGGACAGGCATAAATATACGATTGAAATCTGGTGAATTTCCCTTAAAATAAACACTTGAAAACACATAGAAATAGGACAATTTACCACTTTTAGGAGCAATTATATGTCAGATTCGTCACTTAACCGTCTAACTAACGAGAAATCCGCTTATTTAAAGCATCACGATACTAATCCTGTTGACTGGTGGGCATATGGACCGGAGCCAATTCAACTGGCGAAAGATCAAAACAAACCTATTTTCATGTCAATTGGTTACTCTTCATGCCACTGGTGTGGCGTGATGAATGCTGAGTCTTTTAATGACGAAGAGACAGCGCAATACCTCAATGAAAACTTTATTTGTATCAAAGTTGATAAAGAAGAACACCCCGACCTAGACAACTACTATCAAGT
Source organism: Bacteriovoracaceae bacterium (assembly GCA_023146355.1). Classification (GTDB taxonomy): domain Bacteria; phylum Bdellovibrionota; class Bacteriovoracia; order Bacteriovoracales; family Bacteriovoracaceae; genus JAGLCH01. The sequence goes on from JAGLCH010000078.1 coordinate 1,812, forward strand.
AGCAGCGCAGTTATTTTCTCACTCAGGAGGATGGCCACTCTCTACATTTTTACTACCTGACCTCACTCCATACTTTGCAGCAACATACTTTCCAAAAGTGAGTGATGGTAAGACAACATCTTTTAAGGAGATCCTTATTGAGATGAATCGAGTCTTTAATGAAGATCGAACACTAGCAAATGAAAATGCTGATAAAGTTAAATTGGCCATCGCTGAAGGACTCGCGCCTAAAGATAAGGTTGATTACCAAGGGCACTTTCCCGCACCTATGGCCGTAATGAAAGCTATTGAGCAATTTCAAGATAAGGAAAACGGGGGATTTGGCGATGCTCCAAAATTTCCAAACTTCGCTTTTTACAATTGGGCCGTAGAACAAATGCTCGAGGGAATGATTGAAAAGACTGAGGGCGAATTCATAATAAAGTCGATTGAAAGAATGCTTATGGGTGGAATGATCGATCATGCCAAGGGTGGAGTGCATCGTTATTCAATAGATCAAACCTGGACCGTTCCGCACTTTGAAAAAATGCTTTACGATCAGGCAGGATTATTAAGACTCCTATCGAAACTTAGCTTAATTTATCCTGCGCCACTTGTATTTGATACCATGATCAATACGCTTCATTATGTAGAAACCGAAATGCTATCGGAAGAGGGATTTTTTCATGCAGGCCAAAGTGCAGACTCTGAGGGGGCAGAAGGTTTATATTACACCTACACCACTCAGGAGTTTGAAGATGCACTTAATGAAGCCGATGGAGAGGATGAACTGCTTTCCAAGAATATGGAAAAACTTAAAGAATGGTTTATGGTCAAACCTGAAGGGAGTTTTGATGGCCCACTCAATATCATTAGACTAAATCCAGAACATAAAGATGAAATTTATTCGCAAGATGGCTGGGAGCTAGTTAGAAAAACTCTCGCGGCACTTGCCGAAGATCGAAAAGATAGAGTTCCACCTAAAACGGATCCAAAAGGCGTTGCAAGCTGGAATTTTATGATGGCAACTGCTCTAATCGATATAATGCAGTACTGTAAAATTGATGTTATTCGTCACAAGGCAAATGACATATTCAACACAATTTTGACCTCAACTTATGACACATTTATTGTTGCCAAGAACAAGGAAAGAGTAAAGATTAAGCACTCAACCACAAGAGAGCTAAACTCTCCCTACCTAGAAGATTATACAACATTTGCTGAGCTTCAGCTTAGAACCTATGAGATTACTGGAAACGCGGTATTTAAAGATAACTTTTCTAAAGCACTTAATTATCTTCACACCGAGTTTATTGATGGTGCTACTATTTTAACAAGAGCTAAAAGTACTACCGATCGTGAGAGTCACGTAAATCAGGCCATCAGTTCATTTGATAATTCATTTAGATCACCAGCATCAATGCTACTAGACCTGACAAGACGAGCTACTGCTCTTTTCCAAGATCCTGAGCTTAAAGATCCTGTGGCACAAGCAAATGAGGCATTCATTCACGAGGCCCTTAAAAACCCAATCAATTCGGGCGAGGCGCTTCGTTCTCTAACCTACCCTGATGAAGTATACCGTGTTGTTAAAGTTCCAAGAAGCTGGCCTTCTAATCCTAAATTTGTTGGGCATATGCCTTATTTCCTTTCTCGATTTGTGCTCGACTATCACGATGAAGGTGAAACTTGGCAAATATGTAATCTCACAGAATGTGAGATGCAGGGAGAGGGGGTTGATAACTTCCTAGAAACGCTTACTCCTACTCAGGACTAACCTATACCGGGCGAAGTTTTTACTTCGCCCGAATTTTATGAGCAAGATCTTATTGAGCATTTTACTTTCGAAGAATCTTTCCTTCTCCCATTACCATTGATGGGAATGCAGCAAAATGGAATGGATCCTGATTCCAAACCACTAGGCTTGCAAGCATGTTGGGCCTGATATATCCAAGTTCATCATCAATTCGAAGAATTTTTGCATTGGTAGAAGTCATTTTATTCATTGCTTCAACATCACTCATTCCGTGAATCATAAAATACTTCATACTATCACGAATTGCGATGACACTAATCACAGGGTGATCGGTCATTATTCCAAAAGTGGCTTTTGAGTTATAAATGGTTTTTGCATTTTGATAGTACGCATTTTTAAGTTCAGTCTTTGGTCCAATTCCACCTAAAGGCCCATAAACAACTGGGATATCCTCTTTGGCCAATAAATCAAACACCCTTTTTTCAAACACATCGCAGGCGTGCTCTACCGTGACATCAAGTCCATACTTATTCTTAAGTTCAATTAGATAATAAATATCATCGGCCTTATGAACGTGAACACGGGCAACTTTATTGCCATCTAGTACTTCTATAAGTTCAAGATCCTCATTTGAAAAAGCAAGATCATACTCTTGATCAATAAAGCTTAGTTCGTAATCATAATCATCCTGATCAATTTTATCTGAGTGGAGCTTTTTATTTAGCTCATAGAGTTTTTTCTGCTTACCCAGAAGCTCTTTTTCTCTTTTAAGTAGAAGGTCATCAAATTTTTTCTCAAGAAGAGCGTAAAGACCCATACGAGTGTTAGGTCTAATCCCTTTCCAGTCCCCTGTTGAACGAGGGTTATATCCCAGTGCCATTTTCATCCCCGCATTTCTGTAAAATGCAGAGTCAACGCCAGTAGCAAAATTCTTTATCACCTGTGCCTGGCCAGCGATCATGTTTCCACTACCAGGTAAAATACAGCTGTAAAGAACACCAAAATCTATAGCATCTTTAAATGCACGATCATCAAAGTAGACACTATTGATAGGATCATTAAGGGGCATAAATTGATCTGTAATATCATTCGTCTCCCCCTCTAACCATGGCTCGCCTTCGCGATCGAGTCCAATATGTGAATGAGGATCAATAAAAGCGGGAGTAACAACCCCTTCAAAATCATGTTTCATTTTAACTGAAGTGATTTCGACAATCCGCTCTCCTTCAACAATGACATATTTATTTTTGAGTTTTTTATCCCCATCAAAAAGCGTGGTCGCCTTAATTACTATGCGTTTCATATATATCCTTTTAAATGTTTGTATCTGTAATACCTCAAAAAAAGGCCAGCATAATGCCGGCCTTTCTATAAATATTTTGCTTTAGCTTATTCGATGGTCCAAGTGTTTCCAGAATTAAGAAGATTTTGCATCTTCCCTTCGCCTTTCGCTTCTTTAACTTCTGCCATTTGGGCCTCATGATCGATGTCATAAACACAGCGCTCGACATCTCTAAAAACGCCAATTGGAACAGGAAGTTCAGGGAATCTCATATTTGATAGAATGAATGCTTCGTTGTGGTCATTCTCATCGTGAACCATGAGGTCCTTCTCAGTAATTCCATCTTCACCAATAGTGACAACCTTTGGAGTTACACCTTCAAGGATAATTCCCTTATCAAGCTTCTTGCCAAAGACCATGGCCTTTCCATGCTCAAGACGAACAGTATTATCATCACGTGTTAAACGGCTTGTATATGCATCATGGATCTTGTTAGAAAAAATGACACAATTTTGGTAAACCTCTACAAATGAAGTCCCCTTATGCGCTGCTGCTCTTTCAAAACACATTTTCATGTGCTTTGGGTCAGTATCAATTGTTCTAGCATAAAATGTTGATCCAGCACCAAGAGTTAGCGCTGCTGGATTGAAAGGTCTATCGATAGATCCCCATGGCGACGACTTAGTCTTAGTCCCTTTCTTCGTTGTTGGTGAGTATTGACCCTTTGTTAGACCATAGATTTCATTATTAAACATAATAATATTGAGATCGATATTTCGCCTCAATGTATGGATCATGTGGTTACCACCAATTGAAAGTCCATCTCCGTCACCGGTAGCAACCCAAACAGATAGGTTGGGATTATGAACTTTTAGCCCCGAAGCAATTGCAGGAGCACGACCATGAATAGTGTGCATCCCGTAAGTATCCATGTAGTAAGGAAAACGACTTGAACAGCCAATTCCAGATACAAAACAGATATCTTCGCGCTTTTTATCAATATTACAAATTGCTGCCTGAATAGAAGCAAGAATTGAATAATCCCCACACCCAGGACACCAACGAACTTCAGAATTACTTATGAAGTCTTTTTTTGAATAGCATACTTCGCTCATCATAGCTCCTATAGCCCTTCTACAAGTCTAGTGATTTCTGAAACCAGCTCACTAACTTTGAATGGAAGTCCCTGAACCTTGTTAAGGCCATGGGTCTCAACTCTAAACTTCATACGAATAAGATCTCTTAGCTGGCCATTATTTAGCTCAGGAATAAGGATCTGTTTGAAGTTACCCATAACTTCTTCCAGGTTTTTAGGGAATGGGTGAATATAACGAACATGGGCAAGAGAAACTTTCATTCCTTCTGCTTGTGCTTTTTTTACTGCTGCATGAGTTGAGCCATAAGTTCCTCCCCAAGATAGCACGAGGAGGTCACCAGTTGACTCTCCCTCTAGCTCCTGAAGTGGAATATTTTCTTTTACAAGCTCAATTTTTTTCTCACGGAGATCAGTCATTATTTGATGATTGATAGGATCGTGACAAACAGCTCCAGTAATATCTTCTTTCTCTAGTCCACCAATACGATGTTCGTAGCCGGCCATACCAGGAACTGCCCATTCCCGAACTAACTTCTCATCTCTTTGGTAAGACATAAAAGGAGCTTCAGGATCTTTTTTACCATCAACAAACTTAGGAGTGATTGGCTTATAAGCATCTGCAGCTGGAAGCTTCCAAGGCTCTGCACCATTTGCAATATATCCATCGGTAAGAAGGATAACGGGGTGCATATGCTCTACTGAAAGACGACATGCTTCGTATGCCATATGGTAACAGTCATTTGGTCTAGATGCTGCAATAACAATTACTGGACACTCACCATT
>JAGLCH010000079.1 GCA_023146355.1 Bacteriovoracaceae bacterium
CCCCAAGTCACCTGGCACCTTGGGGGAAGAGGATTACGTCCCTGATACTTGGCGAATCGGTTAGGAGCATAACCAGTCGGTCAATTCCAAGCCCGACACCACTAGTGGGAGGCATCGCAGTATCAATAGCAGAGAGAAAACTTTCATCTAATGGCGCAATCCCAGAATCGAACTCGCGCTCACGCTGCTGATCCTCAAGACGAATCCTTTGCTCCACTGGATCGTTGAGTTCACTATAGGAATTTCCAATCTCCATCCCTGCGACAAAAGGCTCAAAGCGCTCTACCAAATCTCGGTGCTGTCGATGACTTTTTGCAAGGGGTGAAACCTCCACCGGGTGGTCAGTGACAAAGGTTGGTTGCCACAAGTGAGGCTCCACTGCAAGTTCAAAAATACGCATAACCATCTTGCCCTTGCTGTCTTGCTCTGCATTTTTTTCAAAGCTTTGAAGCTCGGCGAAGACCTCGTCGCATGATGCAATATCGGGATCGATCATAGTGTACTGACGAACTCCCTCATAAACAGAGAGGCGTCTCCAAGGAAGAGAAAAATTAAGTTCTCTGCCCTGATAATTGAAAACAAGAGTTCCCTTAGTCGCCTGAACAAGGCCTGTGATCAAGCTTTCAAACTGCTGAATCTGGTAATTATAATCGGTATAGGCCTCATACCACTCCAGCATGGTAAACTCGGGGTTGTGAGTGCGATCAACTCCCTCATTTCGAAAACTTTTGCCGATCTCAAATACCTTTTCAAATCCCCCCACTACCAACTTTTTAAGGTAAAGCTCAGGGCTAATTTTCATAAAAAGTTCTGTATTAAAAGCACTATGGTGAGTCGAGAAAGGCCTGGCACTTGCACCACCATAAATAGGTTGAAGAATTGGTGTCTCTACCTCTATAAAACCCCGCCCTTCCAAAAAATTGCGCAGCCCACTGATGATCTTGCTTCTAGTTATAAATGTCTCTTTACTTTTTTGATTCGCGATAAGATCGAGGTGGCGGTTTTTAAGCCTGAGGTCCATGTTACGCGGCCCATGGAATTTTTCAGGAAGTGGCGTCAATCCCTTTGAGAGAATAATAAGCTCATTTGCGTAAAGTGAAAGCTCACCCAACTTGGTTCGAAAAGCAACTCCCCGTACTCCAACAAAATCTCCGATATCTAGATTGTTGAGCGATAGTTGATTCCGTGGAGGAATTTCTTCGCACTTAAGATAAACCTGAAGTGATTCCCACTGGTCCTGGACATCGAGAAAATAGGCCTTCCCAACTTTTCTAATGGCCATGACCCTTCCCGCCAGAGATTCAACCTGCTCTCCCTTGGTGCCGATCTCCACAAAACTGTAGTGGATATTGAAATCTTCAGCGGAGATTGTTTTGTCAAAACTGTAGGGATAGGGATTAATTCCGGCATCTCTAAGATTTGTTATTTTTTTTATTCGTTCTAGTGCGTAGCTATTCATAATTTCCTCCTCAGAATTCCTTACTTACCTTTTTTCAACTTCTTCTAGATCGGACTTTGATCCATCTGAGGCCCAAATTGGGTCGTTTGCTTTTTTTAGACTTGGGTTCAGTGAATATTCTTCGAGGGCGATTAGCTTTGCTGATTTACGCCTAACTTGAGGTTGAATAATTTCTTTATAACGGTCAGGCCCGCCTGAGGCCCAAGCTGGGGCGCTAGCTTTCGCTTGGACAGCTGAAAGCGATAAAAGAGTTGAGAGAATTGTAAGTGTGATGAGCTTTTTCATTTGTACCTCTTATTAAAAGATTGTTGTTATTTACTTTTAATAAGAGCAAGGTAGGTGCCACTTTTAGAGTGACATAAGTAGTGGAAAAATCAAGAGAGAGTTTATTTTGAGGTTCCAGATTTGGAATTATCGTTTCAAATCTGGAACTTTTCACGAACTTCTCCCCTAGGTGCCAGGAGACTTGGGGAA
>JAGLCH010000008.1 GCA_023146355.1 Bacteriovoracaceae bacterium
CATCTATTTCATCTATCACATTTTTTATGTCATTATTTATGAGAAAACAAGCTGTGAAAAAAATATCAGCTATATAAGGAGTTATTTATGAAGGTACTTATTGTTGGCGGCGTGGCCGGCGGAGCAACAGCAGCAGCTCGACTAAGAAGAAATGATGAATCTGCTGAGATTATCGTCTTTGAGAAGGGCCCTTACATGAGCTTTGCTAATTGCGGTCTACCTTACTACATTGGTGGGGTTATTAAAGAGCGTGAAGAACTACTTCTTCAGACGCCTGAAGGAATGAAAAACCGCTATAAAGTTGAGGTTCGAGTTAATAGTGAAGTGATTTCAATTGACCGGAAAAATAAAATTGTTGAGTTTGTTAATCACAAGACTGGCGATAAGAATACTGAGAGCTATGATAAGTTGATCCTTGCTCCAGGTGCTGCACCAATTGTTCCGCCAATCCCAGGTATCAATTCAGATAAAGTTTTTACCCTTAGAAATATTCCTGACACTGATATGATTGTATCAAAAGTGCAAGCAGATAATGTTCAACACGTGACAGTAGTTGGTGGTGGATTTATTGGTGTTGAGATGGCCGAAAATTTCCATGAGCTTGGAATCAAGGTTACACTCGTGGAGGCCACTGATCAAATCATGGCACCCTTTGATAAGGACTTTGCAGTATTTGCAAGAGATGAAGTAAAAAAACATAAGGTTGATCTGATTCTCAATAACTCTGTTAAAGAGTTCAAAGATAGCTCTGAGCACACTGAGATGGTGGATTCGAAAAGTAAGATCACAATTATTCTTGCTAATGGAGATGAGATCGTAAGTGATATGGTTATTTGGGCCATTGGTGTAAAGCCAGAATCTCGATTTGCAGCAGAGTCTGGAATTGAAATTAATGACCGAGGGGCCTTTATTGTAAATGGCGAGATGCAGACTAATGATCCTGATATTTATGCTGTCGGTGATGCTATTGAAGTAAGGCATTTTGTTGATAAAAAAGAAGCAATGATCCCACTTGCATGGCCTGCCAATCGACAGGGTCGAATGGTTGCAGATATTATAACAGGAGTAAAATCTCGTGCCTATTCTGGAACTTTAGGAACTGGCATTGTACAGATCTTTGATTTAACTTTTGCATCAACAGGACTTAATGAGAAGTATCTTCAAAGATCTGGGCGTGAGTACCTTACAACCACTGTTATACGTGGTCAGCATGTTGGCTACTATCCAGGAATGAGTGCAATTGTTTTAAAGCTAGTTTTCAATAAAGAGGGTGATATTCTTGGAGCTCAAGCTTTTGGTGAGGATGGTGTTGATAAGAGAATTGACGTTATTGCAATGGCAATTAAGTCAGGTGCAAAAGTTTGGGATTTACAAGATTTCGAACCATGCTACGCACCTCCATTTGGAGCGGCAAAGGATCCTGTGAATATTGCAGGGTACTCAGCTGAAAATATCCTTGATGGACTAGTTTCCTCTGTCTCTGTAATGGACCTAGGTAAGCTAGATATGAATACTCACGTTCTTCTCGATGTCAGAAATAAAGATGAATGGGATGATGAACATATTGATGGAGCGACTCTAATTCCAGTTGATGACCTTCGTCAAAAAGTAACTGAACTCGATAAATCAAAAACTTATATTACTGTTTGTAAGGTTGGTCAGCGCGGTTACATTGCAGCAAGAATTTTAGAGGCAAATGGTATTAAATCAATAAATCTCTCCGGTGGTATGACCATGTGGAGTGCATTTTATAGAGGAGTTTAAGGTTGGAAAATTTTACACCTTGGCAGTCCCTTTTTGGGGGGGCCTTAATTGGACTATCGTCAGCACTGTTGTATTTGGGGCAGGGGAGAATTGCAGGAATTAGTGGAATCTTTGGAGGAATGCTCTCCAAGTTTTGCCGTGACTTTGCTTGGCGCTACTTTTTTGTTGCAGGCCTAATCGTTGGTGGACTAATTGTTTACTTGATGATGCCAGAAAAGACTGCGGTTAATTTTACTCACCCACTTCCTCTCTTTGCCATTGGTGGCCTTCTCGTTGGAGTTGGAACTCGGATAGGTAATGGTTGTACTAGTGGTCATGGGATTTGTGGGTTAGGGCGACGCTCTCCTCGATCACTTGCAGCTGTAATGACATTTATGGCAGCAGGTGGAGTCACAGTATTTATAATGGGGAGGTTCTTGTGAGAGGAATAATCAGCTTTATTTGTGGAACGATTTTTTCAATAGGTCTTGGACTTTCAGGAATGATGAATCCTGCAAAGGTTATGAATTTCTTAGATATTACTGGCGACTGGGATCCCTCACTTGCTTTTGTAATGGTTGGGGCAATTAGCATTTATATGATTGCCTATCCTCTTATTTTAAGAAGAAAAGTGCCTTTGTTTGACAATCATTTTCATAAAGTCAAAACAACGAAGGTAGATAAAAGACTGCTTTTGGGTCAAGTTCTCTTTGGAGTTGGCTGGGGACTAACAGGAATATGTCCCGGTCCTGGGATTGCAAACCTTGCTACGTTGGCACCAAGTGCTCTCATGTTTGTGGGCTTTATGGGAGTTGGAATGACTTTTGTTAAAGGCCATGAACTTCGCAAAAAAGTTTGCGAAGTATAAAATAATATTGCCCCACAGTGAGTGGGGCAATACTTATGACCTCTTATTTGCCATCCATTTTATAGAGTGAAAGGGATTCCGGGTGTCAGTAAGATTACACTTATAGTATAATTCATATATGAAAGTAAGTGGACTCACACCATCCTATATTCAGTCACTTAAAACAAAAAGAGAAGATTCTATTAAGCTTCCCACTATAATTGCCACCGGAGTCGGAATTGATATTCGCTCTAAGGGTACTTTTGAAAGTGTAATAAAAGATAACAACCCGGACGATCCAATCGTATCAAAAAAGGTACTCGATGCCTTAAGTCTCAATCTTATTAAGTTTAACCAAAGAGAGCGAGAAGCACTTTCAGCAATTTTAGGTGGTAAAGCAAAGACCGTGCGGGAATCTCGGGCTTGACTCTTTT
>JAGLCH010000080.1 GCA_023146355.1 Bacteriovoracaceae bacterium
GATTACTCCCCATTGCTACTGGAAATATAAATAATTTGAATGACTTAGATTGTTACTTTATTCCTTGCCAAGAACTTGTCTAACTTCACCTTCAGGAAGAAGGTTTTCGAAAAATGAAAGAGTGAGCTTGTTAGCAAAGGACTCTTCTTGGAGGGGAAGAGCTAAGCTCAGTTGAAACCGATTTGAAGACGTTAGCCAATTGGAATCATATTGAAAAGAATGCATCAATTCTTCATCTCGAATGAGTTGTCCTATCAATTGTTCTTCAAAGAATACATTCAAGCTTTTCATTATTCTTCATCCATTTCTAATATTACTTTATAACGCAGAAATTTCCCCATTTTTAAAAGAGTAGAGAGTTTTATGTCAGAATCAGCAACTTCAATTCGACTTATTCCGTTGTGTGAAAGATTGCATACACTCGCTAACTCCTTTTGAGTTATCTCAAGTTCCTTTCTCCTTCTCTTCAATATTTTTGCAAGGCCTTCTTCGTTATCAATTTCTTGCTTCATTTTTGTCCCTTTGCTCTATTCTCACTACAGAGAGAATTATAGTATATTTGGCATAAACCTCAACATAATTCTCACCACAGTGAGAAAATCAGGAGTAATTTAAATTTACAGAGCATATTCTCACTATAAAGAGAATGTAATGAGAGATAGAAATAAAAACTTATACAGCGTGACTCTACTTATGAGTGGACGAAGTAAGGGGTAAGGTCACTCCGAATACTTCTGAATCGAGAGGAATAATTCTTTTTGAGATATTGGCTTAGAGATAAAATCACTAATTCCAACATCATTACCACGCTCACTATATTCTAGTGCCTCATGTGCAGACAGAGCAATCACAGGTGTATTTATTGATTGAGAGCGAATAATTTGCGTTGCCTGAATCCCATCAATTCCAGGCATGTCAATATCCATAATTATAATGCTGTAGACTTCTTCTTTAGTCATACGAATTGCATCATAACCATCCCTAGCAATTTCAGAATGAGCACCAAACTTCTCCAATATTTTTTGAATAAGGTTGGCATTGCAAGGATCATCATCAACAATTAAAATAGGGTACGCCAAACTAATTTTCATTTGGTCTTTACTGAGTGGCCCCTCAATTTTACATTGATTACCTTCCTGCCCCTGGCATGGAATATTAATAATGTACTCAGTACCAATATTTTCATCTGTTTTAATCAGAAGCTTACCACCAATTATATCGATTATTTGCTTTGTCACAGAGAGGCCGAAACCAATTCGGGAAGCTCCCCCAAATAATCCATCTGTACTTTTAGGTGCACCTTCAAATAAATTGATTACATGCGCATTAGTATCAGTATGACGATTATCAAAAATTCGAATTTCGAGTTCATATACACCATTATCTTTTGCTATTGAGTTGAGCTCGGTTTTTATTTCACCCATCTCACCAAACTTCATACTATCACTTATGATGTTTGTTGAAATTTGCTTGATCCGGCCGAAGTCACCTACTAAAGTACTCGGAACGCTTTCATGAACTTTAAATTCTAAGGCAATGCGCTTCTGCTCCGCCATTACTCTTAAACTATCTCTCATTTGATCAAAGAGAAGGTTGACCTGAAATGGCCTTTCCACCACCACTAGTTTTCCATTTTTTGCACTTGATATATCAATTACTCCTGAAATAGTGCGCAGAAGATTACGTCCGCTATCAAGGATAGTATGAGCGTAGTCTTTATTTTTTTCAGGACAGGTTTCCTCCAAAAGAAGCTCGGAGTAACCAATAATGCTTGTGAGAGGAGTGCGAATCTCATGTCCCATACTACCTAGAAGTGAGAGCTGAGTTCTTTTGATATTTGCTGCAAATTCTACTGCCTTTTTTAGATCGTCAATATCAAGGTTAACTCCAAGAATACGTTGTGGTTCACCATCACTGTTTCTCTCAATCACTTCTCCACGACATAGAAGCCACTTCCAGTCACCATTAGAATGCAAAAAGCGAATTTCACATTCAAAGGTACTTATAACGCCATTTGTAATATCATGAAATGCACTTCTAAAATTGGCCTGGTCATCTGGGTGAGCATTTTCACGCCAATGTTCTATTGTCTCATGAAAGTTATCGGGACAATGGCCCAACTGAATTGCAAACTGATCATTGCAACGAATGGGCCCGAAGGGTGCTATCAGTTCAAATATAGCAATACCTGTTCCTTCCAATGCAAGGGAAATAGCATGCTGACTCACTTCTAGCTCAAGCTCAATTTTATTTTTTCTCTCTACCTCTGTCTTTAGATATTTTTTGTCTAGTTCAATTATTTTTCGCTGTCGAAAGACTATAATAAGAATTCCAAAAGAGACTATTATTGCAATGATTAATAATATTGTCAGAGTAACAACATATGGATAGTAGTTAATCTCCTCACGAAACATTATTTCGTCCATGTTAAAATTTTGGCAAGTCTTCCCGCTGCCAGAACAAAGAATATTAAATATTTTATTTCAACGATTTTCATTAATGCTTCCTACCTTGATGAGATTTGAGAAGAAGGCGAGCTAATATATCACTACCTCTTGAAATTATACTTTCAATCAATATGGCATCATAGAAGAACTGACAGTGGTATAATTACCTATTTTTTTTGTGAATTCATACGGAACGTGTATGATACTTCCTACTATAGCCTGGAGAAATAGTGAATACTGAAAAAGAAATTTTTGTAGAGAGAATTATCCAAAACCTTAAATCAAATGGCTTCCCATCCAAGAAGGTTTCATTACCCACAGATAAAGTTTTCGAGGCAGCAGATAAATTAGGATTCAGTTTTAATCAGGTAATAGTTGAGCTTAAAGAAAAAGGAATTATCGCTGACATAGGTGCAGACAAGATCGTCTTCTCAGAAGCTACAGCAACAAATCCCCTAAGTGGAGATTTTGATCCTAATTCACTTAAGGATATGGACGCTGAAGAACTGAAAATAAAGGCAAAGGAATTCATGAGCACCATGTCTCCAGAACAAATGGCCGAAATGCAAAAAATGTATCAGAATATGAGCGATGAAGAGAAAGAAGAAGTGTTGAAAAAAGGTAAAGAAATGGGCCTTGCATAAGGCCCATATTAGGAAAGGACTATTGCTTCTCTCGGTATAGATGATACCAGTAGTTCTTCCGGGAATAACGCCCCAAATACTCAAGTTCATCAAGTAACCATTTTATATCAACACGCCTTGCATCGTGATACTCGATGGTAAAGTAATCACGAATATCGTTATTGAGTGTGGCCTTAAGTTCCTTCTTATTATTTAAAGGCATGGCAGTTATTTGCCCCTTGGTATAAAATTCTCCAGAAAATTTACGCCGCGATAGGTAGATAAGTTTTCCCTTACCTTCTCCCCTCATCTTAAGATACTCCTGCGCCATCGTCTTATGAGTCTCTCGAAATTGAAAGCCACTCAAAAAAGCTGCCATAGCACCGATACAAAGGACCGGTGTCACCAATGCTGCAATCTTAAAGCTCCGAACAAATCCTTTAGACTCAGTTGCCTTATCCCCCATCTTCATAACAATATAACCAAAGAGGATAGCAAAAGCAGGGACCCCTGGAAGAACATAGGGGATCAAAATACTAGCAGACACAGAGAAGAAAATGGCCGGCGCTGTTGCCCATAAGAGGAAGTAAATAAAGTCATCATCTTTCTCTAAAATTAATTTTCCGACAGTGGTGCGATAAAATTTTGAAACTATTCCGCCAAAAAAATGAATACACCATGGCAGAGTGGCAGTAAGCCAGAAGCCCCAAATTGAGCCATACATTTTAGTGTGGGCCTTTCCGTAGAGATCCCCCTTCCAGCCATCTTTATCTACAAATCGCCTAAAGTGCTCACCTACAATAAAATAATCAATAAAGCCTGGAGTTTTCATCTCCGCCAAGAAATACCATGGAAGAGAAATAAGCGCTGTAAGAAGAGTTCCCTGAATCCAAGGAATACGATTCCAGATCATCGCCCACTTATTTTTGATAATCACATAGAGGCCAATTGGCATCGCTGAAAGAACAATTCCAATCGGCCCTTTTGAAAGCATTGAAATTGCGAGACCTACAAAAAACAGGTAGCGCCAAAGATATTTTTTATCACCCTCGTCGGCCTTCATCACAAGCCAAAATGAAACCATAGTCATGGTTGTTCCAAGAGTGAGGAATGGGTCAGTAAGTACTGCCCCCGAAAGCATAAAAAATACTGGAGTAGTCCAAAGAACTCCCTGAGTAAGAAGAGAAATATCTTTACCATATCTAACAAGCGTCATTTTAAATACAAGGAGAGCACTGAGCGCCATAACAAAAAATGATGCAAAGCGGGCACCAAACTCATTTACTCCAAAGATCTTCATGGATATCGCACCCATCCAAAAACTCATGGGTGGCTTGCCCCAAAATGGAGTATCAAAATAAAGATGAGGAGTGATCCAATCATTCATCACAATCATCTTGCGTGCGATTTCAGCATAGCGAGGCTCAGTTGTGTCATAGAGAGGATAGAGACCTAAACTTATAAGCCTCATTGCAATTATAGAAATAACAACCGTCCAAAGAAATTTTCTCTGACCATCAGTTAAGAAGTTGTTCATATTTTAATTATCCTTATTGCGGTATTTATAAAAGATGCGAAGAAGTACGAAGGGAGATTTTAAGAAGTCTATTTTTTTCAGGCGACTCCCATCAACATCATCCCATCGAGTCAGAGGGAGTTCGTATATTTCTGTTAGCTTGATATAGGGCCTCATTCTAAAAAAGAGCTCTACATCAAAGAGCCACTTTGAAACGAATTTTTCGGCAAAGATCTTTCGAGCAAGAGATGTTTTAAACATCTTTGCCCCACACTGAGTATCATAAACAGGAATCCCCAGTATAATACTTACTATGGTGGCAAAACAACGACCGATATAGTGTCGACTCATTTTACGACGAATATCACTGCCAAGGTGTTTGAAGCGGCAGCCCGTAATACATTTTAACTGTGAGTGTTTCTCTGCAAGCAGTACAAAACGGTCGACCTCAGCGAGAGGTGTTGCCAAATCAGCATCCCAGAACGCGACCCAATCCACATGGGGTAAACTTGACTGAAGTTCAACTCCCCTGCGAACTGCTTCTGCTTTCCCAGCATTAATTTCTAGGTCTAAAACAGAAACGCGATCAGGATATTTTTCACAAAACGAATTTAAAACTTTTATTGTCCCATCCTGACTTCCATCATTCACAAAACAAAAATTAATATTTTCCGACTGCTCAATATAGGCAGAGAAATCCTCAATATTGAGTCGTTCTTCTTCGTTGTAGCAAGGTACAATTATCGATAAGTTCACGATTTATAGTCCTGAAATAAAAGTGACGGGACCAAATTGATCCCGCCGAGCTATAATATTAGAATTTTAACCCATCGTACAGTGCTTCAAGACACCTTTTGTGCGTCATTGGAGACTTACACTTGAGTTCTCCGTTGCTATTAAAAGCACGAATTGCATTTTGAAGAGCAAAATAGACACTAAATCCGTACATAAGTGGTGGCTCCCCAACCGCTTTCGAACCAAAAATAGCATTCTCAGCAGGTGCTGTATCCAGTGCTTTAATCTCAATATCCTCAGGGGCAAATTGAATATCTGGCACCTTATAGCTTGAAAGGGAGTCAGAAATAAGCTTTCCCTTTTCGTTGTAAACAAGTTCTTCATTAGTAACAAGGCCTATCCCCTGAAGTAAAGCGCCCTCAACCTGACCAAAATCAAGATGCGGGTTGATACTAGTTCCAAAGTCATGAACAATCTTTACGCTATCAATATCGTATGTTCCGCGAAGACAATCCACAGTCACCGATGCCGCAGCAGTACCATATACGTGATAAGTAAAAGCGCGCCCTTTTTCACGTTCTTTATCGAAGTAAATACCTGGAGATGAATAATGACCGTGCTCTGAAACGCAAACTCGATTCCAAATGCAATCTGTAATTAAAGCATTCCACGTTAGCTCAGAGGGGCAATTATCTACATAGATAATTTCATCTTTAATAATAACTTTTTCAGCTTGAGTTCCAAGAAGCTTAGCTGCATGGCCTTTAATTCTCTTTAAAATATTACGACATGCCACCTCTGTGGCAGCACCGTTGAGGTCAGCACCAGAACTTGCTGCAGTTGGAGCAGCATTGGCAATACGTGTTGTATTGGTTGCATGAATTTTTATTCGACTTGGATCAATTGAGAATGTGGAAGCTGCAACTTGGATAATTTTAGTATTTACCCCCTGTCCCATTTCAATAACGCCAGTGCTAATACTGACAGAACCATCAGCGTAAATATGCACTAGGCTCATCCCTTGATTTAGGCCTGTTTTTGTAAAAGAAATACCAAAACATAGAGGGTAAACGGCAACACCTTTTTTAGACGTGGTGCTGTTTTTATTGAACTCATCTGCCTCACGGTGCATCTTATCGAGATCATAAGTTTCTTTTAGATCATCAAAACAACTTTGGGCATTACTACGCTCTGCTATTTGACCATATGGAAAGATATCACCATCTTTAATCAAGTTCTTGTACTGAATTTCCTCATAATTAACATTATGCAAGCGACTTGCCTTATAGAGAGCAGACTCTATGACAAACATACCTTGAGGGGCACCAAAACCTCTAAAGGCAGTATTTGGAGGAAGGTGAGTTCTGCAACTGTGTACAGTGATCTTTGCATTTGGAATATTGTAGCTGGCAGTTCCGTGGAAGAGTGTTCTCTCCATAATCGCAGGAGAGATGTCAGCAAAGGCACCACCATTTTGAAAGCACTCCACTTCGTATGAACGAATCTTAAAATCTTTATCAAATCCAATTTTATAATTAAACTCGTAAGGATGACGCTTACCAGTCATGATCATATCATCATGACGATGTAGAACTAATTTAACTGGCCTTTTATATTTATGACATGCAATACCAACCATCGCGGCCCAAAAATCACCTTGAACCTCTTTACCACCAAATGCGCCACCAACACGGTTAACTTCAACTTCAATTTTATGGATAGGAAGTCCCGTAACCTTGTGTACTGCCTCTTGGATATGAGCGGGGGCCTGAGAAGATGAACATATTTTCATATCTCCATTTTCAGTAGGCCAAGCATAAGAGCCATTTGTTTCAAGATAGAGGTGTTCTTGACCATTAATTTCTGCTGTACCTTCTATAACATAATCACAAGCTTTATAAGCAAAGTCAGTATCGCCTAATGAAAATGTTCTAGAAGGAACGAGTAGCTCACCTTTTTGCTGAGCCTCACGCGGACAGGTAATAATTGGTAGTTCCTCAATTTCCATCTCAATTCCACATAGGGCAAGACGTGCATTTTCCTCTGTATCTGCGAGGATCATAGCTATTGCCTGACCCACATGCATTACCTTATCTTCAGCAAGAAGAGGTTGGTCTTGAATGATACCACCGACTTGATTATTACTTATAATGTCCTTATGAGTAATAACAGAATGTACTCCATTCATTTTTAATGCTTTAGAAATATCGATTTTTTTTATGTTACCGTGAGCGACAGGAGATCCGAATACTGCTCCATAAAGAGTCCCCTCACGAATAGCAATATCATCTACGTAAATAGACTCTCCACGCAAGTGTCCTACAGAATCAATGTTTCTCAAATTTTCTGATTTTTTATTTGGTTTCATACTAGTGCCTCCAAACTTATGGCCTTAGGTGCCGCTTTTGACATGTGGCCGAAGAGCTGAGTCTTAACCAAAAGTCTTTTGTATTCTGCCCGACTTCGAGGCGAGATTTCAGATTGAGCAATTTCATTCGCTTTCCTAAAAGTATCGTTAGAGATTTTCTGTCCCTTTAGAAACTCACATACCTTATTAAGTGAAAGTACTGTTGCTCCAACTCCGCCAGTAACAAATGTGGCACTTTCAATTGTGTCGCTTTTAAACTTCAGTCTCATCGCAGAGTTTACTACTGCAATATCAAGGTAAGTTCTCTTACTTACCTTTTCAAAGCTAAATTTTGTATCTTTATTGGGAAGCTCAAAAGAGATAAACTCTAGTATTTCACCTTCTTTTATGTCCGCGGTTTTGTAGCCAGAGTAGAAATCTTTAAGCTTAACGTCTCTCTTGAGACCGTTGTTATCGATTTGCAAAGTGGCATCCATTGCCATCATTGTGACAGTAATATCTCCAATTGGAGCGCCATTAACAATGTTTCCGCCGACTGTTGCCATATTTCGAATATGAGAAGAAGAGATCAAACGACTTTGCCTCTCAAGCTCAGGAAATACCTTTCCCATCATTTCAGAATTACGCATTTCTTCGACAGTCGTTGCGGCACCAATGGTAACTAGATCACCTGTAATTTTTATCCCTTTTAGATCTTCACGCTCAGCAATAGTTTTTATTTTATCTGCTGTGATCATTTCATTAAATTCTTCAACATAAAGATCTGTACCGCCTGCAACGATCAATGTCGCTCCAGCATCATCTATTTTAGATGGTGGCAGTGCTGCCATTTTTTCTTCAATTTTTAAAAAATATTCTGGAAGGAAATTTTCTTTGACTAGCCACTTAATAGGATTTTTCCTATCGCGTTTTTTTAGATCTATAACAATGGCCTTGATTGCATTCGTAATTGACTTGTAACCAGTACAGCGACAGATATTCCCATCAACTGAAGCAATCGCATTATAGTAATTAAGTTCTGCATCGCCCATAGCATGGCCTGTGAGCGCCATTAAAAAGCCCGGTGTACAGAAACCACATTGTGTACCACCATGCTCGAGAAAATGCTCCTGAATTGCGCCTAGCCCTTCCGGAAGGTTAATACCCTCAATCGTTACCACGTGCTTACCATTTACATTAATAATTGGCATTAAACATGAGGTTACACTGCGATAAACTAATGCTCCCTTCTTCATTTCTCCAATGAGCACAGTACAGGCACCACAATCACCTTCTCTACAACCAATCTTAGTTCCCAGCTCTCTTTGATTGATTCTGAGGAAATCGACTAGTGGAGTCGAAGGCGCGACATCTGTACAGACCTCACGGTCATTCACAATAAGACTAATCATCTGTCTACTCCTTATATGTATTACTAAAGTATTTTTACATTGGAATTTTACCATTAGCACAATCACCGTGCCAACCGGTCAATTATGAATTCCACCACAAATAACTCGCCGCGCACGTGCAGAATAATGTCAGACTTAAGCAGTCGATTACTATGGACTAATATTATTCTCTATAATTCCGAAAAGTGGGTACTACTCAGTAAAATTTGATGGAGAAAATAAATGAAAAGAAATCTACTTTGCTTACTCATTCTACTATTTGCATATAGTACATTTGCCGCTGAAGGAAAGAAAACAAACACAGATGAAGGGCCAATTTACAAAGAGCAGTGCCATGCAGCGAAGGAGTATGTGACCTCGCTGAACTTTCTACGTGACCCAAGCAATCAATTTAGAATAAAAGAATCAGACGCGCAAAAAGTAGCTCTATTTGTATCAAAAGGTTGTAATAAAGCATCTATACGCTTCATTAAAGTTGTAACACTTCTTACTCGAGTTGGAGTTGATTCAGCAACAGCAATCATTACAGGTAAAGAATTTGTTAATCAGTCTGATGATAAAACAAATACATTTTTAACTGTATTTAAAGGAAGCTTTCTGAAAAAATATCTAGATATGGACATACATACAGCAAAGAAAATTGCTCTATCTCTCTCTGTAGGTCTTCAAAAGGACCCTGCAATAGTACAGAAAGACTTTATGATGATTTCAACATTTTGCGTGGAGAACGAAACTCTTGATCTTCCAAGACCTAAATGTGGTGAGTACGCAATAAAAATAATAAAGGCCGCTGATATATATGAGGGTTCAATTGGTGAAGCGTTAATTGGACTTTTCAACTTTATGACAATGAATAAGAAAGGCCCAAGACTTCCTACATACAAAGCTCTTCAGCTATCAGAGGTTGTTCTCAAGTATGGGCCTATGGCAAAGACTAACTTTGAAACTGGCTTCCGCTATGCACTTAGCAAGACGGGATTAAAAGTTGGAAGAGGTGATGCGATTAAGTTTGGACTAAAAATGGCCAAGCTTTCGACCAAGTAAAATAAACCAAATACACAAAAACCAAAGTAATAAGGATGGAGGACACATGTTTCCTCCATTTTTTATTACTAAACTTAAGACCTGAACGCATCAAAGCTATCGAGAAAAAAGCAGTAATGCTTCGACCTGCAAGAAGTGTCGTTTCCCCCAACAGATCGAATTCTTTTAAGATGAAAACACAAAGCCACTCACCATAGATGTAGATAACGACCAAGAACAATAGCATACGAAGAGATATCTCAACCCACTGAAGTGAATTATTAACTTGTCTACGACCTAACTTTTTATCTTCCTTCACACTACTCTCCAAAATGAAAAGCCCACCAATTTGGTGGGCCTCAATACTCTATAATATATTAAAATTAAAAACTCATTGATAACTTCATCCCAGGGACAAATACACCATGGGACTTGTTATAAAGCATAGCTCCACTTGCGATTGGACGATAGATCTTTTTCTTGTACTCTCTATGGTAATTACCTGTTTGCCTCCAAGGGTGTGGAAAGACAACTGGCCCAAGAGCTAGTATCGCAGAAATAGAAGAAGCTAGTAAAGCTGCACTCTTACTCTCCGCTTTACTTGCCATATACACAGAGGCACCAAGATTAGTTAAAGATGAGAACCACACAAGCTTTGTACCAAGTTTCTCAATATCGTAAATTGCCTCTTCCGCCATACGCTCACGAATAAGCTGTTGACGAGGTGTTTTTGCTGGCATTTTAGCAATTTCTTTAAAGCCCTTCATGTAAGGTCGATGAATCTCTCCGAGATAAGCAGTAACCCCAAGCCAAAATCCACCAGTAATAAGACCAGCATATGGAGAATAACCATCAGGGTCTTTGGACTCATCGTAGTCCATTAATTGGAAGGCACTTGCAGTTAGTGTGGCGACTGAAGATACTTGAATAGGAAGGTGCATCCACATTCCTCGACGCTTTTCACGCTTGTATTCAAGCTTTATACGCTCAGATGCCTTTGGTGTAACCATCAGTTCAGGATAATCAAACTCAGTTACCTTTTGCGCCATAACATTCGTTGAAAATAGCATTACTAAAAGACTGACTAAAACAGTTATTCTCATCATTTTCTCCATAAAAAAATTATCATTCACAATATTTGTTTTTCATATATCATCTACACTATCGGCACTTTTAACAATAAGAATAATTTTCTTTTAATAACAGATGAGGACAGCATGAAAAAACTCTTAATGATAATTCTAATCATCTCAGCACTCCCTATACTAGCAAGTGTGAAGCACGTAGGAAGACTGATTAAGCTCACCGGTGATGTAAAAATTTATAGTAACCCAGGAAAAAAAATAACGGGACCTGCTCCTCATGTTCTCCTAGACGGACAATATTACTCGGTTAAAAAAGCACGCCTAGGGATGAAGATAAAGAATGGATCAATTCTTGAAACAGGGAATAAATCAAAGGCACGAATTGTTTACAAAAATGGTGACCAATTTAATGTTGGAGAGGGAACTGCTTATTCAATTAACTGGAGTCGAACTCGTAAGAGTAAAAAAAAGGGATCCATTGTAAATTTGATGCGCGGTAAGCTTCGTGCAATTGTTTCAAAAAAAGGACCAAGAAATAACATGAAGGTAACTACGAAATTTGCTTCCATGGGTGTTCGCGGAACTGATTTTTTTGTAACAAAAAAAGGGAACGTTGGATCAACAAAGCTAACGGTTCTCCGTGGAGAGGTCGCTCTTAAAGTTCAGCCAAAACCAGAGATAGTAAAAATTGCGGGAAAAAAAGTTGTTAAAAAAGTTACAAAGAAAGTAATTGAAGTAAAAGTAACTTCTGGAAACTCCGCAAGTTTTAAAATTCCACCAAAGATTGCTCAAAGATTAGCGGCGGTGAAGAAAAGTATTTCAAAAGGTAAGAAAATAAAGTTTTCCGAGATCAAACCAGAAGAAATTAAGCTCTCAATTGAGAAAACGAATAAGAAAGAACTCGTAACGATTCAAAAAGCTTCAGTTATAAAAGTTAAGAAGGACGATAAACAGATCATTAGTAAAAAAATGGCAAAAGAATTTAAGGCACTTGAAAAGAAATGCGTAAAGGCCACACTTGAGGACATCAAGGATTACGATAAGGACCTTTATGAAAAGGCAAAGAAGATGAAAAATATCACTATTGCCGCTCTAAATAGTGAAGTAGTAAAGAAGATTCACAAAAAGGCACCTGAAGCACCAGGAAAGCCGGGAGAGAGTGAGTTAGATAACCTAGATAATGACGCATACGATAAGTATTTCTTAGTCGAGTAAATAAAAGATAAGATAAAGGCCTCTTACTAATTTATAAGGGGCCTTCATAACGAGAAATGATTTTACGGATGACACCACTTTTCTTTAACTTGTAAAATGCCTTATTAATTTTTGGCATTAGTGAAGAATATTTCGATTTTTTACTAACCATCAAATAAAACTTAACAAGTTCAAATTTCTTTTTGTTTGCAACGACGATATCAGTAAGACCCTGCTCCTTAATTACCTTATTTGTGGCAACTAAAGTATCGATCATAACGTCAGCTTGTTTATGTTTTAAAAACAATATGGCATCATTTTCATCGCTAACAAGGTGAGTTTTCACCCCTTTATTTTCAATGTTTTTTTTATGCCAACCATTTCCTCTATTTGTCACCGAAGTTAAATTGTTATCGATCAGGTCCTGAGCTGATTTTACTTTACTGATCAGATTTGATTTAGGATGGGTGCTCATAGAAAAGATGTGAAGACTCATTTCAACAAACGGCAACTCGCTGGCAATAGCATAGCCTAAGCGTAAATCGGTAAGTGCCGAAACCATAAAGTCGGCGCGACCTAGCTCTACTTGACGTTGGGCCCGATTCCAAGGATTGACATCTGGAATAACTTTTATCTTAAGTTCACCTTCAAATACCTCTTTAACAATCTCTGCAATCATCCCTTTAAGTTTATTTTGTTCCACATAACCCATAGGGGGCCAATTTGGTAATGCATACTTTATAGTGGCGCCATAAGCAGTGGCCGCCCATAAAAATTGGACTATGCTAAATAAAATCAAATACCTTAAAGAAAAAAACTTAATGGTCATTATAGCTCCCTATGTAAGTTATCTTTTCGGAGCAGACACAGGAAATTTAAGACAATTTATTGTATAATAATTAAACATCTAAACTTAAGTTGTACGGCCACCAAACAATATTTCCTCATAACTAC
>JAGLCH010000081.1 GCA_023146355.1 Bacteriovoracaceae bacterium
GGATAAAATAGTCTTTCGAATTATTGGAGACGGTGGACGAAAGAGTCTGCTTGAATCAGCGCTACAAGAGCATAAGTGCTCAAATGTCCAAATGGTAAAACCCGTAGATCGAACTGAATTACTCAATGAGTACCTAGGTGCCGATATACTCTTTTTGCACTTGAACGATTATGACGCTTTCAAGAAAGTACTCCCCTCTAAAATATTTGAATACGCCGCAACGGGAAAGCCTATTTGGGCCGGAGTTTCTGGCTTTGCAGCAGAGTTTCTGTTGAGTGAAGTTGAAAATGTGGCAGTATTCTCCCCCTGTGACATAGAAGAGGGGAAAACTTCTTATTCGAAGCTTAGTTTGACCCATACACCTCGAAAGTTCTTTATAGATAAGTATTCTCGATCTAGAATAATGCATAATATGTCTTTAGATATTCTCTCACTTCTTAATTAAAGACCGTAAAAGAGGTAAAATGAAAGTTGCTCTAGTTGTTGGCACAAGGCCAGAAGTTATTAAAATGTCATCATTAATGTTGGAATGCCAAAGACAGGGAATAGATTTCTTTGTTCTTCATTCTAACCAGCACTATAGTCCAGATATGGATGCCATTTTCTTTGAAGAACTTAATCTTCCTGCTCCTAAGTACAATCTCAATGTTGGTTCCGGTACCCACTCAAATCAAACCGGGAATATCTTGATTAAAATTGAGCCGATTTTTGAAGATGAAAGGCCAGATGTTGTCTTAGTTCAAGGAGACACCAATACTGTTCTTTCTGCAGCGCTTGCCGCGGCTAAATTAAATATTCCTGTGGGTCATGTTGAGGCCGGATTGCGTTCGTATGATCGCACAATGCCTGAGGAGACAAATCGAATTGTAACTGATCATCTCTCAGAGTTCCTCTTTGCTGTAACTTCGACTCAAGAGGAAATTCTTTTAGGTGAGGGGAAAGATTGTAAGAAAATTGATGTCGTTGGTAATACTGTTGTAGACGCATTGATTGAAAATATCGAAATTGCAAAAGAGAAGAGTACCATCCTTGCGGATAGTGAAATTTCCTCGAAGGGGTACTTTTTAGTAACAGCACATAGAAGTTCAAACGTAGATAACCAGTCTTCTCTCGAAGAACTGTTTTCTCTTATTAATGGAGTGCTTGGAACTTACACCGAGGACATCCTCTGGCCAGTCCATCCACGTGCTATGAAAAATATTAAGAAATTCAATATTGAGATCCCTGGAAGACTCAAGCTAATTGAGCCCGTTGGTTATCTCGACTTTTTACACCTCCAAAACAACGCCAAACTGATTTTAACTGACTCTGGTGGAATCCAAGAGGAGGCCTGCGCTTTAAAAGTACCTTGCGTAACTCTACGAGAAAATACAGAGCGTCCTGAAACTGTTGATGTCGGGGCCAGTATTCTTGTGGGCCGAGATAAGACAAAATGCTTAGATGCGATGGAGTTATTACTTTCACGCAAAGCTGATTGGAAGAATCCTTTTGGCGATGGAAGTACTGCTAGGCAAATTTTAGAAATACTACGGAGTAGGTTATGATCGATAATGTATGTGTTGTAGGCTTAGGCTATATGGGACTTCCAATGGCCGCAATAGTCGCAAATGCGGGTATTTCAGTTATTGGAGTAGATTTAAATAAAGAGAAAGTAGATTCAGTAAATAGAGGAGAGTGCCCTTTTGATGAAAAAGGGATGCCTGCTTTAGTTAAGCAGGCGGTAAATAATGGGATGACTGCGCAAACAGAGCTTCCAAAAGCATCTGTCTATATTGTATCGGTACCCACTCCTGTTAAAGATAGAAAGTGTGACCTAACCTATGTACTCAAAGCGTGTGATGATATTGCTGAAGTAGCAGATCATGGTGCCTTGATTATCATTGAGTCAACGATCAAACCAAATACCTGCAAAAAATATGTAAAACCATTATTTGACACTAGGAATAAGGACGTTTTAATAGCGCACTGTCCCGAGCGTGCAATTCCTGGAAATACTATTGCCGAGCTAACAGACAATGATCGTATCATTGGTGGGCTTACTGATGAGGCGACTCAGAAAACCTATG
>JAGLCH010000082.1 GCA_023146355.1 Bacteriovoracaceae bacterium
ACCGACCAGAATATGGATCACTATGATATTGATTTTTTTACTGACTCAAATTGTTTGATCCCTTCAGTTCTTCCTACTTACACTCCAGTCGCGGCCCCTCTCGTTACTCCTATTTCCATTCCGACAATGGGTACAGATGGAACCTACTGGGTACAGGTGACTGGATATGACAAGTCTGGTCTGAGCGATGTTTCAACTTGTTCAATTGCAGTATTGCCTGCCAATACTTCACCTACCATGACTGTTGATACTACAGCGCCAATTGATAACATTGCTAATCCGCAATTTGCTCAATTGGCGACAAACGATGGAACAGCAAGTTTAAGCTGGACCCATTTTACCGATGCCACTTTGGATTACTATACCTTTGAACTTTATTCTGATTCAGCATGTGGAACCGTCCATACATACCCAACAACTAATGCTGTTCCAGCTTCTTCGGCAAGTGTCTCTTTAGTTGGACTTGTCGATGGCGAATACTGGGTAAAAATCAAAGCTTTTGATAGGGGGACTCCCGTTAAGTCAACGGAGAGTAGCTGTTCTGTAGATTCTGTTGTTATCGATTCGCTTGCACCTGCGAGTGCCTCTCCGGCAAACCTTCAGTTTATTGCACCTTATGATGATGATGGCGCAAGTATTGCTGTGAGTTGGGAACATTTTATTGAATCTAATCTTAAACACTATGTCGTTAAGGTATATGATGCAACAGGGTGCTCTGGTGCCGTCGTTGACTTTTCTGCGCTTGCATCGACATCTAATTTTCTTATACTATCGACCAATGTTTTTCCTGATGGTGAATATTGGTTAGAAGTTACTGCTGAGGATATTGCTGGTAATACTACAACTGTTTGTTCTCAAGCGCTCTCTTCCTATCCTGCAGCACCAGTTTCCCCTTTTGGTTCTGTAATTGTAGACACTGGTGCACCGGCAGACTACAGTGCAATAGAGCCTACCTTTTCAAGTAGTTTAGACGCCGATGGAGATGGGATTATTGTCTCATGGGGAGGCTTTGGTGCTATCACTGATAGAATTATTTTCTTTACGACTACTCTTTACTCCGATGTGTGTGTAACACCTGTCACTAGTTCTAATACTTCCGGCCTCGTTCAAGTTGTAACCTTTGATGGCCTTTCTGATAATACTTATTATGCTCGTGTTGTTGGGGAAGACATGTTTGGAAATACCATGACGACTTCTTGTTCGAGTACAACTGTCGAGGTCGATTCAACCGCTCCTGGAGCTCCAGTATCAAATCCAACTTTTAATGCTGCCATTGTCGACTCAAAAAAACTAGATGATGACGGTAATAATGTTGAGGTCAACTGGGTTATATTTAGTGATGCCATTAGTTATGAAATTTTGGTTTACTCTGACGCAACTTGTTCGACTCTTGTTAATACTTTTACTTCTACAGAGACAGGAGCAGGACCATTCACAGATAGTAGTAAAGTTGATGGACTTGATAGTGGAAAATACTGGGTAAAAGTTCGCGGTAGCGATGAATTTTCACGCACCACTACTAGTAATTGTTCGACTGAGGTTATCTATGTGGATAAGGACGCTCCGACGTTAGCTAGCGGAGCTATCTTTTTTACAGAGTCGGTTGTTGCTGCAGGGGCCGTGACTCCTTTTACGTGGAGTGGTTTTACAGATACTTTTCACAATATCTATGAGTACTCCGTTGAATTTTTTGATGATGTATCTTGCGCTAGTTCTTATGGAAGCGTATCGATGCCCTATCCCGGTTATAATGGAGTCGGCGCTTTTACTGTTCTTACTATTGGTGTTGCTTCCAACCCTCTTCCTACGACTTCCTTTGGTGTTAGTTTTACTGCTGAAGGAACTTATCGTGCCATCGTCACTGCAACTGATTTTGCCGGAAATGTTACTACATCTAATTGTGTAGACAGTGACAGCGTGGTTGTTGATGGAACTGCTCCAACCGCCCCAACCTGGAATACATATCCTACAGCAGATCTTGATGGCAATAATATATCTATTTCATGGAATGCCTCAACTGATGCAAACCTTTGGCAGTATCTGGTTCAGGTTTACAATGCGACTTCCTGCGGTGGCGCCATTGTTGAAAATTTTTATGTTGCGGCACCAACAATTAATACCAGCTTAAATGGTCTAGGGGACGGGATTTACTCTGCAACTGTTACTGCTTGGGATTTTGCTGCGGCATCTATTCCTGCAGGACACACTACGGTTAGTGCATGTTCATCCGATCTTGTTATTGGATCTCCCAATCTTGAAATTAGTAATGATGGGGTAACATTTGGCTCTGCGACAACGACGCATAATTTTGGATCTTTGATAGTTCCTGCGACAAAGACTATTACGGTTAAAAATAATGGTACGGCAGCAGCTACTGTTCCACTTATTGTTTCGACTGTTCCCGCGATTGGTATAACTCCGGTCGCTGATGTCCTAACTGATTACTTCTATGTTTCAACAGATAATTGTACCGGAGCGGTGTTGGCCATCGGAGCATCCTGCACTTTCGATGTTCTATTTCATGGTAAAACTGCTCCCTCTGGTAGTGGCTTTGTAGTGGTAATTGTGTCTGGAGCTGCTGAAGGTGGTGTATCGGCCACTTTAGATGGGGTTATTCCATGAAAATAATAATAGTTTTTTTACTAATCACCTCTGTTGCTCACGCAGTTACCATTGATCAGTGTATCCAAGAGGGAGATAATTTTGGTGATGGGAGAGGAAATGATTCCGTTAGTGATCAGTGTATTGAGTTAGTGCTAACTGATTCCAACTCCGTAGTTTCCGCAGATGGCGACATTTTAGTTACCGGGCAAAAGAATATACTCATCACGACTAATCATATAACAAAAACGGTGAAGTATATCTCAGGAAAGGCATCACTTTTAAATGATATTTCTCAAGTTCACTTTGACCTCTCTCGTATGAGGTCATTAGTTTACAGCAAAGCAACTAGGTACTTATTGAGCTTTAATTTTAATTCTTATGGAAATGTTGCGCCAATTTATCGTTTTAAGCTGAGAGAGTTAGAAGCAGAAGTTTCTCAAGTACTTCAGCTGCCAGGTGTTGGTCTTAATGCTATTTTATTTAAAAATAATGAGATTCGTTTCTACCGTGAAAAAGCGATGGAACACGCTCACAGACCAGAAAATAATATAAAAATAAAGTACAAGTTACTGGATAAAGAAGGGGCATTTGGAACGATCAATTCAATTAGTTACGACAAGACAAAGGGATTGTTCATTCTTGATTCAGAGAAAGGTAAGTTCTCAGTAGAGTTAGAGAAGCTTCCCTCTGTCGTCATCAAATCCCTGTTATAGTTTTTTTAGTGCCTCGATCCGATCATCTAAACTCGGGTGAGTTGAAAATAGCGCTACCATTCCACCCTTTGATGAAATTTGCATTGATTTGATTGGTGACTTCTCATTTTGAAGTCCCTCGTAGTTTCTCTTTAGTGATTCAAGGGCAGAGATCATTTTTTGCTTTCCACCTAGATGTGCACTACCGGCATCTGCCTTGAATTCGCGAAAGCGGGAAAACCAACTGACTACAATCCCAGCAAGAAGGCCGAACATCATTTCAAATGCCATAACCACGAACATATTAGCGATCCAGCCAAGGCCTTCACCTTCTTCGTCGTCACCTCGCAAGAATTGCGATACAGCAAATGCTGCTATTCGGGCAAAGAACATTACAAAGGCGTTGACCACCCCTTGAACTAAAGTCATGGTAACCATGTCCCCATTGGCAATATGAGCGACCTCATGGGCAAGAACTCCCTCAACTTCTTCTTTAGTCATAGAGTTCATTAGTCCAGTTGATACGGCCACAAGTGAATTCGATTTACTGGGTCCAGTGGCAAAGGCATTCACTTCAGGCGAATTATAAATTGCCACTTCTGGCATTTTGGAGAGTCCAGCTTTTCGAGCAAGAGTATAGATTGTGTTGACTAATTGACCGTGGGGGCCTGTTTGAGTGAGAATTTCAAGACCCATTGTTTTTTTAGCAATCCACTTAGACATCTGAAGAGAGATAAAGGCGCCGCCCATCCCCCATACCAAACAGAACATCATTAAACTAGTGTAGTTGATGCCATAAGAACTCATATAAGGTGCAATGCCAAGCAGGTTCATTACCAAAGACAGCATTACGAGAATGAGAATATTTACTCCAAAAAAAAGTGCAGCTCTTTTCATTTATTACTCCGTGATTAATTACTTACCCCTATATAATGAGGGTAAATTTTTCAGCGTCAAGGCTGGTAATTGTAAAAAACAAACCGACTACTTATGCTAGTATTTTAGCATGTGAAACTAAATAAAAGTACCCCTAGGGGATTTTTTGATTAAACAGTTTTAATTCACACAGTTTATTTGTTGTGTTAAATTTTTGTATAAAAGAAAATACCTAAACCTCATGATAACCAGTAACAAGGAAGAAATATGTCTGACAGAATGAATCCGCTCTCACTTGAGCATCTTCTGAAGCTCACACTTAATGAGTACGAGCAAAAGGGAAGTATTTTTGGAGTTTCAAAGCACTCGTTCTTTATCCCTTCAAACCACCCTGAGCTTCGCATGAAGCGCTATGGCCAGCAGCTAGACACTCCATTTGGTGTTGCGGCCGGTCCTCAAACTCAGCTCTCTCAGAATATTATTGCTTCTTGGCTAACAGGATCGAGATATATTGAGCTCAAGACGATTCAAACTCTAGATGAACTTGAAGTTAGTAAGCCTTGTATTGACATGGAGGACCAGGGATACAACTGCGAATGGTCTCAGGAGCTAAAGCTTAATGAGTCGTTCAAAGAATATCTTAATGCATGGATTGTTATTCATATTCTAAAACATAAGTTGGGCCTAGAAAATGATTCCAAAGATCTTGGCTGTATTTTTAATATGAGTTGTGGATATAACCTCGAAGGGATTCTTGAAGAAAACGTTCAGACGTTCCTTAAGAAAATGAGAAACTGCGAGAATGATCTTAAAGAAGCACTCGATATTGTGCGTCCAATTTACCCAGAAGTAGACAAATTAGAGATTCCTGCTCAAATTACAGATAATATTACTCTTTCTACAATGCACGGCTGCCCTCCTGATGAAATTGAAAAGATTGCAATGTACCTTCTTGAAGAACAGGGCCTTCATACAGCTGTAAAACTCAATCCAACTCTCAATGGAGCAGAGGATCTTAGAGAAATACTCAATGACAAACTGGGTTACCACGATGTAATTATTCCTGATCTTGCCTTTGGTCATGATCTTAAGTATCCAGATGGAATTAAGCTTCTCGCAAATCTTCAAAAGCGCGCAAAAGAACTTGGTCTAGAGTTTGGTATAAAACTAACCAACACACTTGAGTCTGAGAACCATAAGGACAACTTCGATAAAGTGAACGAGATGATGTATATGTCTGGCCGTCCACTTCACGCCCTTGCAATCAACCTCGCGAACAAACTTCAAAAAGAATTTAACGGTGAACTCGATATTACTTTTTCATCAGGGGCAGATGCATTTAATGTTATGCATGTTTTAGGATGTGACATTAAACCAATCACTGTATCAACAGACCTTCTAAAGCCAGGCGGGTATGAAAGGACAGTGCAGTACGCTACAAATACTTCTGCGCATATGAAGATGCTTGGCGCCTCTAATCTTGATGAACTTGTTTACAAGACCGCAGGCAAAAAGTGTGGAGAGGGATTCTTTTCTAAGCTTTTTGGATGCGGAACACCAAGACAAGAAGTGCGTTTGAAAAATATCTCAAACTACCTTCCAAAGATTTTAAACGACAAGAGATACCATAAAAATGCTTATCCATGGAACCTTGTTAAGACAGAACGTGAACTTGGAAAATTTGATTGTATTCAAGCTCCATGTAATGACACTTGTCCAACCCATCAAGACATTCCTTCTTATATGCATCTTGTTGGGGAAGGGAGGACTGCAGAGGCGCTTGAAGTTATTCGTCAAACAAATCCATTCCCAAATTCAACAGGTGTAGCTTGTGACCACGCCTGTGAAGATAAGTGTAGCCGCTTGAATTACGATGATACCGTACAGATTCGTGATATTAAAAGATATGCCGCAATGAAAGAGCAAGAGGTCGAGACAATTCTTCCAAAAAGATCCCTAGAAAAGAAAGTGGCAATTATTGGTGGTGGGCCTGCTGGGCTTTCTGCCGCTTTTTATTTGGCATATGAAGGATTTAAAGTTGAGGTATTTGAAGCTAAAAATCTTTTGGGGGGAATGTTAACTCATGCCCTTCCAAACTTTAGAACTTCAAAAGGAGTTGTTGAGAAAGATATCCAGAGAATAAAATCTCTAGGTGTTACAATTCATGAAAATACTCCCGTTGATGCTACAAAATTTTCAGAACTTAAAGAGGCATTTGATTATCACTTTGTTGCAATTGGGGCACAGAAATCTAAGACTCTCGGAATTGATGGTGAAGATGCTGAAAATGTTGTGGGGCACCTGCAGTTTCTTGAGAGTGTGAAGCTGAGTAAGCTAACCTCTCTTCCAAAAAGAGTCGTTGTTATTGGTGGCGGTAACTCTGCCATCGATTGTGTTAGAACAGCGAAACGCCTTGTTCCTGAAGGCGGAGAAGCTATTTTACTCTACAGAAGAACAGTTGCTCAGATGCCTGCTAACCGCGAAGAGATCGAAGAGCTGCTAGATGAAAATATAAAAGTTATGGAGCTTTCGGCGCCAAATAAAGTTGCTGTTACAGACGGTAAGGTATCGGGGCTTGAGTGCTACAAAATGGAACTTGGCAGTCCTGATGAATCTGGACGTCGTAGACCTCAAAAAATTGAAGGGAGTGAATTTACACTCGATGTGGATTTTATTGTTAAGGCCATTGGCCAAGACATCAATACTGACTTCATCAAGGAGATCGTGCCTATAACAAATTGGGGAACAGTTGATTCTCCTTCAGTTTTTGTTAAGGATAATATCCTTACTGGCGGTGATGTATTTCGTGGACCTTCATCAATCATTCAAGGTGTGGCCGATGGAAAGAATGCAGCATTTGAAATTATGTCAAAAGAAGGTGTTGAAGTTCCAACTTTCACCAAAATATTGAAAGGCCTTTCTGTTAACGATATAAAGAAAAAGCGTTCAGAGAGAATTTACGGGAAGCACCTTCCAAAGACTTCAGAAAGTTGCCGTAATGACTTCACTCAAGTCATTCAGACATTCACTGATGAGCAAGCTGCGATTGAAGCTTCAAGGTGTCTTATGTGTGATGAGCTTTGTGATGTGTGTACAACCGTTTGTCCAAACCGCGCCAATATTGGTTATGAGATTGACACTGTCGATTACACAATTGCAGATGTTATCGTCGCTAGTGGAAATACTTCCGAAGGTATTAGTGCAAGGTATGCCATCGACCAGGAGCGACAGACTCTTAACATCGGTGACTTTTGTAATGAATGTGGTAACTGTAGAGCATTCTGCCCAAGTAGTGGTCGTCCTTATATGGATAAGCCAAAACTCTACATAACAGAAGAGTCCTTTGCCCCTGAAGCAGATAATGCTTATAAATATTCACTTGTAGATGGCAAGCATATCATCGAGTACAAAAATGCAGGTCATACCTATAAGCTAGTTGATTTCGGTGAGAATTATACCCTCGAGTCATCAATTGCTGATATGAAGATTGAAAAGGCAAACTTTAAAACCTCAGAACATGTAGCTAAAGCAGATGGTACTGTAGATATGAAGGAGATCGTTGGAATGAGTGTGATCCTAAAAAGTATCGTGAAGAATAATTTCCTATACAATATTTAAAATGATGGAGAGTGGCGTAATACCCACTCTCTATTTTAATTTTCTTACAGAAAGCGTGAGGCAAGAAGCTACAATTAAGAATCCACCTATTGTTGAATATAGATCCATCGTTTCTCCCCATAATAAATATCCCCATAAAATATGAAACATAATTCCAGTGTAACTAACAATTGAGACAATACCCGCTTTTTCTAAGCGATATGCCTTAGTGAGGAAAAGTTGCGCTAGTGCAGATGATGCTCCAATTCCGATCAGTAGGGGCCACTCTTTAAGATTTGGAAATATGAAAACCGGGGCCATTACTGGAGCGGATACAATCATGGCAATCACTACAAAATAGAGGACGATGATATAGGTATTATTCTTTTTTCCTAGGGCGCGAATACAGGTGTAGGCCCCTGCTGCTAAAATTGCAGAGACAACTCCAACTGTTGCGGCAAAACTATTTACTCCATCAAGGCCTGGCTTAATAATTAGTGCGCATCCAATAAGGGAGAGTATTAGAAGGATAAAGTAGTTTCTCGGTATTGTTTCTTTTAAAAAAAATGCGGCGAAGATAATTACAAATAGTGGGTTTAGCTGAAGGAGGATACTGGCATCTGCAAGTTTAATATGAGCAATAGTATAAAAAACTCCGAGTAGTCCAACTCCTCCTAAAACTCCCCGTAGAACAAGCAGTGGTACGTTGTGACCTTTAAAGCTGTGCTTTCCCTTGATCATGATAAAGAAAACAATGATCGCACTAAATAAACTTCTGAAAAATACAATCTCCGACGAAGGGAGTCGGGCAGCAGCTTCTTTAGTCATCATGTTCATGACACTAAAAGTAAATGCTGCAAGAAGGGATAGTAGAGCACCAGTACTGAGTTTGCTGGTTATTTTTTTCACAACTTTATCAATCAAGATTTGTCCTTTGTTCATTCAGCGCCATCCTATGCGAACTTTGCTTAAAAGTATATTTAAACAGGTTTTAGATAATTGATGGGGTCATTCTCTCCCCCTTTAGACTCAGCTTTTTTAACACTATAATTGAGTAATGAAACTACTCTATATATCAATTCTATTTATCGCATTTGTCTCCACCAAATCTATGGCCCAGAAAGAAGATCATGCTGAATTTTCATTGGATAGTGGTGAGTCTATTCAAGTTGAGGATGCTTCCGCGATGGATTCAATCGATTCAACGGATTTTGATAAGGCCTTTAAAGATTCTAAGGTGAAAAAGCGCAAGAGGCATGTAACAAAAAAAGTAAAGTATAAAAAAAAGAGATCAGTAAAATCTGACTCCCTAAAGAGTACTAATGGCAATCGTAAGGTTAACCGAATGAGTGGGGGTAAAAAAAAGAAGATCATCAATCATCCCGTTAAAGTTGGCCACTTAAGCCGAGTGTTTCAGGCGGTTAAAGTGGAATACATCAAGGCCAAAATTAAGGTCTGGAGTTTTGCCAGGAAGCTTAAAAAAAAATGGAATCTATCTAAATGAGAGATAGGATCTATCCTTGTAATTATTAGCCTCGAATTATACAATATTTGAAATTTATAAATTAGGACTAATTTTAACTATATATTCTATCAGTTTAAGAGGGAGAAATTATGACAATACACATCGGAGCAAAGGTTGGTGATATTGCAGAAACAGTATTAATGCCAGGTGATCCACTAAGAGCAAAATACATTGCAGAGACAATGCTCAAAGATGTTAAGTGTTATAACGAAGTTCGTGGAATGTACGGATTCACAGGAACATACAAAGGTCAGCGCGTTTCAGTTCAAGGTTCTGGAATGGGTATGCCTTCAATGTCTATCTATGCTCATGAGCTAATTAATACCTTTGGCTGTAAAAATATTATCCGTATCGGTTCATGTGGTGCTCTTCAGGAAAACGTAAACCTTCGCGATGTTATTATTGCCCAGGGTGCATGTACTGATTCAAATATGAATAATATCAGAATGGAAGGTCTTAACTTTGCACCAATTGCTAGCTTTAAACTTTTAAAGAAAGCTTATGAATCTGCTGAAGCAAAAGGGATTAAGACACACGTTGGAAATATCCTTTCTTCTGATATCTTCTACGATGAAAGAGAACTTTGGAAAATGTGGGCGAAGTATGGAGTTCTAGCTGTTGATATGGAAGCTGCTGCACTTTATACGCTAGGTGCACGTTTTGGAGTTCACACTCTTACTCTTCTTACTGTTAGTGACCAGCTCGTAAGGCAAGAATCATGTACTGCTGAAGAGAGACAAAATACTTTTAATCAGATGGTTGAGATTGCGTTAGAGCTTGCTTAGAAATTAAAAAATATGAGGGGCCACCAACAAGGTGGCCTTTACGTTTAGAAATAGTCTATATCTAGTCCAGGTTCAGTATCCATTTTTCCCTTTACTACTTCATAGATCGATCCCGGTGCTACCCAGTACTTATTGAAGCGTGCGAAATCACGAATGGTCTTGCTGTGAGGTGCCGTTTTGAAAATCAGCTCCGATAGATTTAGCCCAACACCTAGGGAAA
>JAGLCH010000083.1 GCA_023146355.1 Bacteriovoracaceae bacterium
CTTGGGCCAATTCAGAGCACGTTTTTAAGAAGATTAACAAAATAATTCACAAGAACTATTCCGTTTTAAAAGATGAAAAGTCTAGTCCTAGCTTAGTCGAGTTTTCCAAGGGCTTTGAATCCTATGTTGAGAGAGTAAACAAATATAAAAAATTAAATAACAAAATTGACAACTTTTCTACTGAAACAACTAAGTATCAGCGTGCGATAAAAGAATATAAAAACCTTGAAGGACTTAAGGGGATTGTCAGTGCGATGAATTCAACAGATGATGATACTTCCAAATGGGGGAGGAAAAGATTTGATGATTATCTATCCATTTTAGAGTGTGAAAATTCTCCATTTTCTGAGGTCAAAATTGTTCAAAATAATTAGTTTTTTTATTCTTCTTTTACTATCATTAAATTGCTTTGGGGAAAGTGTTGATCGTTTTTTTCCTGGAAGCTACACTTTTTATGGAAAGCTTACCTATAAAAAATCACCAGAATTAAGTCGTCTTACCCTTTACTCTGGAACAACTCGTCAGTATTCAATTGGTGTATTTTTTAAAGACTATAATAAGGCCATAAGCTACAATAATCTTTTTGTTGAAGTCTCTGGCATAGTTAAAGTACAAAGTCGGGGAACTAGCACCAAAGTGTTTGATGCTAAAATAATTAAGAGCTCTACTACAACCAATGCAGTCTCAAAAGGATTTACTAAGCACTAGTACAGGTGAACCACTGCTGTTGATTTTCCCGGAACTTTTATACCATTCTTACTGAGCTTTACAGCTGTGGTATGAAGTGCTTCTGTTCCAGCATGTAGATTATCAACTAAAACTTCATGACTTGCATATTCCGCAATCTCTTGAATCTGTAAATCAATATATTGCTTCGATGAATTGTGAATCACCAATAACTTTCCACTATTTTTGATACAGTTTAAAGTATAGGCAATGTGCTGATTCATCATGATCTCACCTTCACCAGCAGTATGATTCCTAATTCCAAGATCCACTGTTGCCAGGCCCGTTTTGTTATTAATAGACCACGGGTAGATGGTATTACTTCCCATTTTAGAGTAATACTCTTCTGGTACATCCCATTCTCCAGGGCTCTTGACTAACTTTAATTGAATTCCATCTGGATCTCCCCAGCAGCCAAAGTCAAAGTCCTTGATTGCTTTTTTATTAAAGTGAATCTGTCCCTCTCCGTATTTATTAAACTCAATTTTCAGATTGTTTTGTTTTGGGTTCTTATGGTATTGACCGTGAACTTCTCCAATGATGTAGAGATTTTGATTGAAGGGTCCATTAATAAAGCTAACACTTAGAGTCTCCACATCACGCCAACTATGAAAACGAGTACCATCTCTCGTTACAAATCTTGGCGTGTTAGGAATGTTTTCAACCTTAAAACGTAAATTGTCATTGATCTCTTCAGTAGTGCAAAGTCTCAGACAGCTAAACTTTCTCCGTACCTTTATAAGGCCAGCAAGGTAGTCATTCACTTCTTCAAATTTTTCAAGTCTAGTCCAGTCATACATATTAGTGAGGTCTGGGGACTTATAAGTATTCTCGTGTAGCTTTACTGGATGTCCATCCTCATGTCCTACAAAACTTGTGATATGTGCCCGGTGTGGATTGGGATCATTTGGAGCAAGTGGCTTTGTTCTTGCCATTTCCATTCCTGCCTCAAGTACAATTCGTCCCTGACTAGTCAGGAGCATTCCGAGAGCGAGCTTGTGCATTCTAACTTTTCCAAAAAAATCATCTGGAGTAGATAGATTTATTTTATCCCATAGAGTGTGTCCATCGTGGATAGAAAGATAGTTGATTGTATTAACAGGACCTTTTGCAAATGCATGATAGTCAAATTGATCTATAAAAGCATCGAGGTGACCATCATCATTATAGTCTGTTTTATAACCACGAATTGATCCTATGATCCCAGCTTTACTCCGTGGCCCGAGATCGTAGTCGCCTTGGACAAAACCTCTTGTTCCTTTCTCTCCAACATAGGAGTTTCGGACAGAATCATTAAAAGCGCCTAGTTCAATACCTTCTGGAAGATGTCTTTTTGTTGCGGCCTCGTTATGGGGAATGTCAGTAAACTCCCATGCTTCGCCGTATAGAATAATATCTTCTCCTAGCTCTTCTCTAATGGCCTTCATTGTTTTGTGGTCCATAAAACCCATTAGATCAAAACGAAAACCGTTGAAGTGATACTCTTCAGCGTAAAATTTTAATGAGTCCGTAATAAGTCGGCGAACCATTTTTGTTCTTGTTTCAAGTGAATCTCCTGCACCTGTAAATGTAGAGATATAGCCATCACGGGTTCGTCTTAAATAGCAACCAGGTGCAACGTCTTCCAGAAAGTGGCGAGAAAAGTTATGATTGTATACAACGTCAAGCACAGCACCAATATCATTATTGTGAAGAGTTTGAATCATCTTTTTCAGTTCAGTGATTCGAGCGGCCGGAGATGTTGGATCACTTGATGGCCATCCCGATGGGATAAAGTAGTGATGGGTATCATAGCCCCAATTATAATTCACATTTTCTGTTGGAACACGTTCATCTTGATATTTTCTATTGGTCTCATCTACTGTGTAGTAAGACTGTAATGGCATAAATTGAATATGGGTTGGTCCAAGCTTTTTGAGGTGATCTACTCGCTCACAAAATCCTAAATAGGTTCCACGAAGTTCTTTGGCAACCTTTGAGGATTTCGAAATTGTAAAGTCTCTGACATGGTGCTCTTGGGCGACAAAGTCGAGTTCATTTTCCATAAGGTCAGAATTTATTTTTTTACTTTCGCTATGGCCCTCTGGGTTTGTTTGAGACAGATCAATGAGGGCACCTTTTAAGGCAATAATACCTTTTGATCCATCATTGGCCTCCATGGAGAGAGCGTAGGGATCTAGTGCCAGTTTTCTTATCCCAAAAACAGTAACTTCAATATGATAAAAATATTGATGTAGATCTTGAATCTTAAGTTCTGAGCTATCCCAGCTTAAGTTCCATACACCTTTATCTTCTTTTTTCATGGGAATCGTGGCCAGCTTGAGCTCTACGTCATTTTTATCGTAGAGAATAAAACTTACCTCAGTTGCAGGAGGAGACCAGAAGTTCAGATTGAGTTTGGCGCCATTAACTTGTGGGCCAAGTTTTCCAGAATAGGTGAAGTGCGCATCCAAAACATCTCTTCGAAAATATGCATTCAGTGATTGTTCTCCCACTGTCACGTAGTAATTATCACTAAAATCTAATTCTTTAGCTGTATTGAGAACAACACAGTCCTCGTAGGTTTCAATGCTTTCAACATTAATCAACTGGTCTCTGTGATTTTTTATGGTTATATGACTTCGTTTAATCTCATAATGATCATCAAAGATAACTTCTATTTTAGACTGGTCAATTATCCAAACAAATTTTGGCGTATTCATCGCATTCCTTCAAAGTGAGTAACTGCTATCTAATCGGTAGATAGTCATGAAACTTTTATCAATATTTAAACATTTGTAAACTTCTTACAGGGATACTCCATAGACTTTTTTAAGTATGTAGCACTTATCTGTAAAGCTTTTACTCCCTTTTCCGAATAGATATGCAACTGCTCCGATCTAGAGGGGGATATTATGGGTAAGTTGATAATATGTTTAACCACATTGGTTATGTTTTTTCCTGCCATAAGTTTAGGCTACAATGATACTTCAAGTTATTACAAATGCTACAACCGGACAGGCGGAAGCTGGGAGTATGGGCGTGCTCCATCAATTTGTGATGTAGGTCCTTTTCTCAATGAGGAATATGTCCAGTCAGAATTTAAAACTTATATTTTTGAAGACATTGCCAGTGTTACCGGTGAGCGAAAAAGGTACATGACTGAACTTCACGCCATGATAAAGAAAATGGCGAGCTGGTACATTAAAGAGAGAAATCCTGCCGTTGGAGAAGAAGAACTAAGGGCCTGGATTGAGGCCGCCTATGCCACTGCAAATCAAGAAAGCTATTGGAGTCACTACCGCATATCTAAAAGTAAACGGCTACAAATGATGCGTGGAGATTATGGACACGGCCACGGATTATTTCAAGTGGATGACCGCTGGCACTTTAATGCTATTGGAGACGGTCGCGCTGCGAATATTGTAATGAATGGGATCTATTCATTAGAGGAATATTATAATGCATGGGAGCGCTCAGCAAAAGTTTGGTGCATCAAGTCCAAGTCTGATTATTATAATCGATCAAGGGCCGCTTATGCAGCATATAATGGGGGGCCAAGTAAGATCTGTCGATGGACAAATCCAAATGATAAATGGGCACGAAATGATAAAGGATATAGACAGAAACTCGACGCCAAAGGGTGGAGGAAATATATTACTGACTTTGAGTTAGCATCAACAATTGACATTGGGTGTGTCGTTGATGGAGGTGAAAGTTGTAATGCAGGAGCTCAGGCAGAAGAGCTTTCAAAGGGAAAACTTTATCAGCTCAAAGATGGTAGAGTTTGTGCCTTTAATCAAGAGTCACTTAGCTGTGTAGAAAGTAGCAAAACGAGCTCTTGTCTAGCTGCTCATTTTCGCGATGATTTTTCTCGTACCCCTTCGATTCGAAAGGCAAAAGATGAACTGATTGAGGGGGTCGCAATTACTAACTTGCCTTCCCATTCTATCTGCTCTCTTTCTGTAAAAGGTCTTTATTCGATTGGAGAGGTGATTTCAGTCAATAAGAGAATCAACATGAGAGCGACTCCGGGTGGAAAACTTTTGAGCACCACAAAGATTGGAGCTGTATTTCAAATACTAGATTATGCTGTAGAGGACTACCCGTCACTTGAGCGCTATTACTTTATTAAGAGTGGGGGGCAGTACGGTTATATTTATACTGGAGTGGAAAGTGATTACGGTGCATGGGCAGTAAAGAGTATCAAAACTCCCGAGCATAAGTTCATTGCTCAAAAAGGTGAGAGCATTCAGGTTATTGCTCCAGATGGTATTTCATACCTTAAGCAAGGAATTCGCTCAGAGAGGAGAATTCCTCAAGGGGAAGTTTTAACGGTGGACTACTACGTTTTAACTTCTATTAATTCCTTATATTACTCCGTCAGTTATAGAGATGAATCAGTACTGGTTTATGCTGGAACTGTTGGAGAACTTCAAAATCTATCTAAAGATATTGTCATTATAGGCAATGAACATTTACCCGTCTGGGGGCAGTTAGTAGAACGCATTTATTATATGAATGTTCGAAGCTGCAAGTCTACAAGCTGTAAAGTCAATGGGATCATTGCTGGCCCTAGGATTGGGGATGGAAAGTTTGAAGTTCTCGAAACTTCCGGAGATTGGATCTCGATCCGCTCTGGTAGTATTGAGGGCTTTATTAAGAAAAAGTATGCAGTGATTGAGGGGTAGCTTGAAAAAGAAACCCCTCATCACTTTGTTCTTATTTCTTGTTTTAGGTGTCTTCATCCTGATGAAGGCACCAATGTCATCATCAGGGGTTATTACAGAGAAGGGCGACGACCTTTCATATTCTCAGTCAACTTTGCCCGCAAAAACTCGTGATATCGCGTCCATTATGGGCCCCAGTAAAAAAGGAATCATTTCTTCGATTAAAAATATAGAGCGCTGTCTAGTAGAAAGCTGTTCTTATCCTGACAATGATTCGCGGGAGTATGAGCTATCGGTGTACCGAGATCTCAATAAGAAAATAATTAATCTTTACCGAATTGTATTGGATGATGGAGTTGAAGCTGAAGCGATTTCTAAGCTTGCAAGACATTATCTTACTTTCGAGGATGGATACGTTAAAGAGGGTGCTCTTAATTTGATGAGCACTCAGCCTCCCAGTATGCTTAGCTTTAACGCTTTGAAAAAAAATGTATTTAAGTTTCATGATCCGCTAATCGCCCAGCAGGGGATGGCCGAACTTTTAAAGTACCGCAAACACTATCCCAGTGAAGTTACATCTGTTTTGGTTGATGTTCTGAGGACCGGTGGGATTTCTGTTCGCGAAGCAGTTTCAAAAGATCTTGCGTCTTTTATCACTGCCAAAAATCTCCCCAAGTTTATTTCAGTTCGAAGTCGCTACCAATCGGGTAGTGTGGTCTACAGACTTATCTCAATGGCCATTGTTGAGTTTGGACATCGTTAAGCAGTAATGGGTATCTTCTTATTTGATTTTTCAATTATTTTCGAAGTTTGTTCTCTCTCTATAGCAGGGAAAAACTCATGAGTGGATATTCTAAATTCCGCATGACTTAAATTTGTTTTTTGACGAAGAATCATTTGCATAGATGCTACAAGATCCTGTGGAAACTGATTAAATATTAAACTCAATGCAGATAGCACAGCATCACAATTTAAATTGTAATTTTGTGCTAGGCAATTGATAAGCTTA
The DNA here is from genome assembly GCA_023146355.1 of Bacteriovoracaceae bacterium. GTDB lineage: Bacteria > Bdellovibrionota > Bacteriovoracia > Bacteriovoracales > Bacteriovoracaceae > JAGLCH01. The sequence continues at coordinate 6,385 of JAGLCH010000083.1, forward strand.
TAGCAGGCCGCTGTTCTATAGTTTTCAAAATATTTTGAAAATGCCATATTCCACGAAAAGTCTTCTTTCATGGCCTCAATTCTTTGCATTAAAAATTTATCGTGGGACTTTTGAAATTTTAAAACGGCCCTATCAATGATAGATCTAAGGGCGTACACTTCACCCCAGTAGTCAGAGCTGTCCGCCCACTCGTAGTACATTCCATTTTTAACCTTGCCTAACCCTCCTGTCTTTCTGCACAGAGGAATAGTTCCAAGCCAGGCCGCCTCAATATCAGTTAGTCCACATGGTTCAAATTTACTCGTTATAACAAAAAAATCACCTCCACCTTGGATTAGCGCTGCCATCTCCTTGTTGATAAATTCATTGAAAAAACGAACTTGCCCATGGCACTGTTGTGAGTGCTCGATATGGTGAAGCTGTGATGCTACACTATGTCCTTCTTCATCTCCTGCCTGGCCACCAATTACGACTTGGCCGCCGAGGTGTACAATGTGCTTAATATTCTCTGCCAAAATTGCAACATTCTTTTGAGATACAAGACGGCTGATGAGTACAAAAATTGGTTTTTCAGGGGCAATTTCAAGTTCTGCATTTCTTTGCAGCATCTCTTTTAGCTTTGCTTTCATCTGATGAGTTCTCTCTATTCCCATTGGGCCCAAGAGATCATCACCGAAATTTAGTCCTGTTAGCCACTCTCTTCTATCATTAAGATTTGAGATCAGCGGATGAATATGGGCGATTTCCACCTCCGTCTTCTTTTTGAGGAATGGATGGTTCTTGGCGTGTACTTTGTCACTCAAACCGTTCTCAATTCCCACGAGAAGTCCCATGTCTTTCCCATCATTTGGGATATAAATATTTTCCCAGTTACTGGGAGCGCTGTTCTTTTGTGAATATATATCATCGCTCAGTTCGGATGCAGATCGCTTCAGGTCTTTGGCATACCCATCACTTACTGGAATTCCTGAAATCAGATTATGATGTTCAATATATTGAATGATTTTGAGGGAGTTGAATTTTCCACCATCCTCAAAATACGACATGTAGTTTTCAAAACTGACTCCCAAGATAGAGAGCAGATAGTCATTGGCGCGCCAATCCCCACCTGGGGTTCCAAATGGGAAACGTGAATTGAACTGACGATCTCCGCCAAAATCCTTGACCCAATAAACTCCTTGGTGGCCAGGCCCAGCATTATGAATCGTCATTGACACAGTAACTGATGAGTCCATATGAATCGCAGCTAGACCTGTATGGTAGTCGTGGGCATGATAAATATTTGCGCCAATCATACGTTGAATTTCAGCTATTGTGCGATTGAATAGACCTAGCTCAAATGCCTCCTCCCATTCCTCTCTGCCGCTATAGTATTCACCATGGGCGGGGGTATAGAGGTTTCGTTGAGGATCTCTGATAGAGCGCCGTCTAAAAATAGGATGATCTATAAAGAAAATGGTCGCGCCTAGCTCGTGTTGATACTTGTATATCTCGACTTTTTCTAAGCGATTGCCAACCCAAAACTCAAAACTTTTAACATAGCTACATTCTGGAATTCCGTCGTATGCCATAAAGGCAAAAGAGATATTTCCGTTACGCTTTTCATTTAAAAGCTTTGGAAAGTTATTGATCATGTCGTTAATTACGACAGCGAGCCCACCAACTTTTGCTGTAATTGGTTCTCCCTTAATGTAGAGAGTACCAAACTCCATTGCTGACATTAATATGTTAGGACGCTTGTCCACATCAATAACTTTTGCAACGTGTCTGAAGGTCTCCTTACCAAGGACGTTCTTGAGCTTGATCATTTCTCCTAGAGTCATACTAATAGGGGTGTTGGGTAGTTCATTTTTTTCCCTAAACTCACTATTTATGTCGATTCTAGTATCTAGCTTCATAACTCATTTTTCCTTAAATCTAAGACTCTATTTTAACGGAATATAGCATAATTTGTTGAGTCAAGTTTGTGATAATAATTTGACGGCAAATTATTCATAGTAAGCCGCAAGGCCTTTCATTATCGGGCTTTACCGCATAAAAATTAACAGGTATATTTTTAGATATGAGCTATATAAAAACTAGAATTGGAGTCTTTGACTCGGGTATTGGTGGCTTCTCCATCTTGTCTGAAATAGTTAAGAGAGTCCCTTCGATTGAAATTGATTATATTTCTGATGATGCATTTTCTCCATATGGAGAGAAAAGTGACCGTGAGATCATTGCCCGCTGCCATGAACTAACTGAGCTTCTTATTTCAAGAGGGTGTTCTCTTATTGTGGTTGCTTGCAATTCGGCCACCGCTGTAGCAATTGCTGATTTGCGCCACTCGTATACGCAAATTGCTTTTGTGGGAGTTGAGCCTTATATAAATGTTCTCAATCATACAGAGCTATTTCCTAATATCGATAAAGCTGCAGTTATTACAACTTCGCTAACAGGTGAGTCTGGAAAATTCAGGGACCTTAGAGAGAAAATTGATCCCGAACATCGGATTGAGCATTTCTCGATGCCAGAGCTGGCATCTATTGTTGAAGATATCTTTGAATCAGGACTTAATACTCAAAATGAGAAAAGACTAGAACGTGAACTTTTGCCGTTACAAAAACTCAAGCTCAGTCACTTGATTTTAGGTTGCACGCACTATCCTCTTATCTCCCAGTTAATTGAGGATAAGCTAAAAGTTTCAACCATCGGCCCCGGCCCCTATGTTGCTAACCGACTACATGACCTGTTAGGTCAACGTGTTGGCCCCTTTCCCCAATTTTTTAACTTTCTATGTAGTTCAAACATGGAGTGGATTGTCGTTGGTATTGATAAGCTGCACTTTCTTCGACCAAATTCTTAAGCTGCTGATTAACTCCTCTATTTAGTTACAGTTGAAATGTTCCGATAGGTAAATGATTGACTAATTTATTGGGGAGGATTCATGGCATCAAAAATTAAAAGTTATAGTTCAATGGATTTTTACCTCTTCGCATCTCTGTCCATTTCTTTAGTAATATGGGCCTCTCTCTATTTTATGGGGAGTCGCGACTGGGGAAATAGTTTTTTTGCTACTTCATTTGTAGTGGGCAGTTTTTATTACTTCTCAAAAGGTGTTGGTCATGGAGATCTGTTTAAAGAGTCTCGCTATTACTCTATTCTATTTATTTTTCAAATAATTTCATTAGTTGGTATTGGTCTTCAAGAGCAAATTGTTGGTGCAATTTACCTTTCACTTATCCCAAGCTGTATGGGGCACTATCACTCAATGGTATTCGAAGGAATCTCGCGGTTTGATCGTACCCGAACTGGATTAGGGTTTTTTATTGTTCCAGTTCTGGGTGTCGCTATTTTTGAGAGTTCTTTCGATGGGAATCTTCTATTTGGACAAGAGGGAATTTTTCTCACAACTTTTCTCTGTTGGTCGGTAATGACTATTTATACTGGCGCAGGGATTTTTAAAGGGAAAAAGTTAAACTTACCCCATCTCTTTAATGGCGAAAATCGCGTTGCTCCTAAAGTTGATCGAGGTCAAGAGGATCGGCTTTTCTTTCATGATGTAATTAACCAGACCCATGGTATGAACCTTATGCTAGGAAATCGAATAAGCAAAGGTGTTGGGATTAACGCATCAGAGTGTCGTGACCTAATGGGTGAAATTAGGGTAGTTCAAGCACAAATCAAGGATCACTATAAGTTTACTCATAAGAACCTTGTTAATAACTATGAATTCGTTTCATTTGAATTTGCGAAAAGGTGGATTGAAAGAACAGTGAGTAGTTTTTTACCATCAGGACTAGTTGATTCCACATTTGTCTATAATGGTTATGTTGCAGATGATGCCAGCTATGATGAAAAAAAATTAGCTGTTATTCACTACCCATCGTTTAGTAGGATTCTTACAAATATGATTAAAAATATTTCTGAGGTTAAGGCCTATGATGTTCACCTCGAGTTTGATTTCGATGATAGTGGAATGATCTTAACTGTTAAAAATAAAGTATTTGATCAAAATCAAAATGCTGTTAATCTCGAGCACAAGCTTCGTGAGAGCATTTTAAATAGTGAAAGAAATCCCGTTTTGAAAAATGAACTAGGCCTAGGGCTGGAATCTATCTCTGCACTCTGCAAAGAGCAGGGAGGAGAATTCAACTTTTACCTTGAGGATGGATATTGGGTAAATAAAGTCTACCTGCCGTCACCTTCAGTAACAAATGACCAACTGGCAGCATAAATTTAGGAAAGAGAATGATCAAAAGGATTTGTATTATTGTACTGCTTCTTGGGAGTAGTGTTTCATTTGCTAAATCAGGCCAAAGCGGTAGTGCTTATATTCCGCCTGCCCATACTGTAGGGGAAAAGGGCCATCAGTTAAGTGTTGTTGGAAGCTACTTTCAGTCTACCGGAAGCTATGATAATTCCGGTGCTCTTCTGGAAAGAACTGAAGGGACAAGTTTTTCCTCCATTAATACTGAAGCAACAGTACGCTATGGAATTAGTGAAGCATTTGAAGTTCGCCTTGGCGGTAGATATAGAATGAATTCTTCAAATGATGGTGCCTCTGAATTTACGGTCAGTGGATTTGAGTCATATTTTGGTGGTGCCAAATATCGTTTTAGACCTTATGGAAAACTCACTTATGCTCTTGATGCTCAATATCGAGCTTCGGCACATTCCTCTGATAAGTATGATGGACCTATAAATGCTCCTACCGATGAAATGATACTCGGAGATCAGGGAACTGAGATAACTACTGGCCTTCATCTCGCATATGCTCTTACAAGGCAGTCTACTTTTTCGGCCTACGGTGCCTATCGTATTCCATACGATGACCTGAGCGATGAAGTTATATTCAATGCTGAATTAGCATGGAGAACTCAGGGGAATGGGTTTGCGGCCCTGCTTGGCGTGGAAGGTATTCATTCATTAGAAACAAGTGAGTACTCTGAAGATCCAACAGGTAGACCTTATGCTTATGCTGGTGATACCCAACTCTACAATAGCGTTAATCGTAGCTATATGGCCCCTTATGTTGGAGTCAACTTAAGTTCTGGATCTATTGCGCTTCAACTCAAAGCTGCAGCAGTTGTGATGGGGAACTGGACTGATGCGGGTTACGAGTTTAGCAGTGGTCTTGTTTTCACTGGCCTAGGAAAGAAACAGTCTTATCGTAAAGTTGATAAATTCAAAGAATATGAGATTGAGGCCTCTGTCATTAAGCTATCTCCACGAGGAAAGTTTGTGAAAATTGATCAAGGTGTATCACATGATGTTACTAAAAATATGAAAATAGATATTTACAAAACTGATTACTTCGGTGGAAATATCCTTGTGGCATCAGGGAGAGTTTATCAAGTAGGAAGTGATTGGGCGATCGTTAAATTGGCCAAAAAATTTCGAAAAGTACAAATTCGAGTAGGGTTTACTGCTCGTGGATACTAGGGGACTCTTCGATGGATATTAGGTCGAGTTCTTCAATGTTAATTTCTTCCAATTTCCTATTAACAATCTCTTGAGTTGAAGGGGTTCGTAGAATTTGTCCTTTCAGATCGATAGGGGGACAACCACTTTTTATTATTTGTTCACCTAAATCTACGATTCTTCCACTTGACACTTTTATCTGAAAAACTATCTTATCATTGATTCTTTGAAGTATTGTTTTTGCTTTTTGTTGTTCTGGTCTGAGTATACTTTGCATTGTTTGGTTCTTTAGCAGCACTTTTCTCAGTTTATCAGTGTGCTTAATTTTTAGCTTTCTCTTATCAGTGAGGTCTACGCAAACTTTTATGATATTTGGGTCTTCAATAACTCGATCGACATAAGAGAGTACTGTCGAAGTATATCCGAGTGCGCCGATCAAGAATAGAGAGATAAAATATTTCTTCATAAATAGATTATTTCATAGTTTATTGTCCTAAATCAATTGGAGAATAATTCCGATAGGTTGCTTATGGAATTTAGGCTAAAATAGTATAAACAATTTAAAAGGATAAAATAATGGGCAAGATCTTAAAGTTATCTGTCATTTTAGTTTTCTTAATGAGTGGTGGAAGCGCTTTTGGAAAGAAATTTACTAGTCAGTACTGTGAGTTTGAACTTCCCGCCGGTTGGGTATGTGTACTCGAGGGGACGGAGTGGGTTTGCCAGAGTAATACTAAAGAGAGACAGCAAGAGGCCATTATTATCTTCGCGGCCAAGGTTCGCGGTCAGCAAGATACTTTGGCGTCATACCAAGGGTATCTCAAAAAAACGAAGACTTTTATACTTCCCGGTGGAAAGACCCAGGTTTCTGAGCCAAAATATGCCAAGCCACTAAGAGTTAAAGGACATAACTGGATCGACTCCATGCACCTTGCTAGTGAGGTTCCTGGATTTTTTACTCGTTACCTGGCAACAGTGAAAGAAGACCTAGGCGTAGCAGTTACATTTTCTGTGTCTAAGGATCATTACACTTCCTATCAGCCAGTTTTCGATCAGATAGTAAGAACCCTACGTGTATTTAGACAAAAGAATCTAAATCTTAATAAGTATAAGCTTGCTAAGAAAAAGAAAGATGGAAGCCTACTTGATGATTCCACTTTCATTAATACTGACAACCAAGACTTTTCTGTATCTGGACAGAAGAAAAAAGGAAAGGCCGGTAGTGGAGATGGAATGAATATCATCCTCATACTTGCTCTTCTTGGAGTTGTTGGATTTGTTGTCTTCCGTATGAAGAAAAGTAAGGGCAAGGGAAAAGGCAAAAAGAAAAAGACAAAAAAGAAAGTAGAGAAAAAAGAAGAATAGAGTATTGGTCATAGACGGCCTATTCCTACCCACATCTTCGGATGTGGGTATTTTTACAATCAGACCATCAGTATCTAAAATAGGCCCCTTGTTTGTTTACAAGAGGCCGTTTTTTTATGTTTCTAATTAGTAATCGCCAGAAGCAGTAAGTCCTGTAACAATTTTAACAGAAGAGCTTGCACCAATTCTTGTGGCACCATTAGCAATCATCATTTCAGCATCTTCAGAACTTCTCACTCCACCAGAGGCCTTAACTCCTAGTTCAGGACCAACTGTCTTTCTCATAAGGAAGATATCTTCTTTTGTTGCTCCACCTGTTGAGAACCCTGTCGACGTTTTTACAAATGATGCGCCAACTTCTTTTGACATCTCACATGCTTTAACTTTTTCATCATCAGTAAGTAGGCATGTTTCGATAATCACTTTTACAGGAGTTTTTCCAGCAGCATCCACAACAGCTTTAATATCATTTTTCACTAGGTCATAGTTACCATTTTTCATGGCGCCAACATTGATAACCATATCAACTTCATCAGCTCCTAATTCGATTGCATTCTTTGTTTCAAATGACTTTGTTGCAGATGTATTTGCCCCTAATGGAAAACCTATAACGGTGCAAACACCAACTGGGCATCCCTCTAGTTCTTTCTTACAGAATTGAATATTACTTGGATTAACACAAACCGTTGCGAATGTGTATTCACGGGCCTCATGGCATAAAACCTTCAGCTCTTCTTCTGTTGCATTTGCCTTGAGTAGGGTATGGTCAATTCTGCTTGCGATCTCTTTAGCTTCCACTAGTGTGTCCTTTCGTTATGGTTTAGTCAGGTATTTTTCAGCTTATTGTATTATAAAAAATATAACTTAATTGTCTAAATATCAAGATTGCTTGTTTATAGTAACGATGTAATAATTAGATAGTTTAATCTACTTTATTAGAACACGCTACTCACAGTCTAAAGCAGCCGCTTTTAAGCTGTACTATTTATATTTCTATCAATCTTTCAAATGCACGGAGGCTAAATTTGAGAATTGGAATTGTTATCGGGGGAATTGGTGCATTAAAGTGTGCCATGCATACTCCATGGCAATACAGTATATTTAATACTGAAAAAGAAATTCTCTTATGAGCTCTCGAGAAAATATTAGATAAATTAATTACTTTTTTAAGGACGAATCATGGGGATTAGCAAAGCAAGAAGCACAGGTTATAAACAGTTATTAAAAGCATTGCATGAGGAGAAGGTTGAAACATGGTTTGACATTGGTCTTCTTCTCGATCGTCTCAAGGAGGATCAAAAACCTTTTGAGCTTCCTAGTACCTATGATCGCTTTAGAAAGGGAGTCGCAAAAGGGATTGGATTTGTTGCCTTTGATTTTGGAATTGATGGTGTATCAATTGAAGTCTCTAAATATGCTAAAGCTTTTACAAAACTTCTTGAGAAAGAAAGTAATATAACTCCAAAGTTTTCCTGTATTGGAGGTCACTTTTCAAAGGCGACTGATACTATTTTTAGTGATGAGTGGTCGCGCCATGTGCTACGAGAGGCAAGAGGATTTGACGACTGGGATGGATATAACGAGTATTTTCACACCTCATTATCAAGAGGTAGCAAAGAGTATATTGAGCTTGCTAAAAAAATATGGTCAGGTGCCCAGCGCCTAAGCCTTGAGATTGCAGATATTGTTCTTCAAAAAGATATCTCTCTTCTTTTTCCTGTGAATGTTAACTCTAATCCTGGAAATGTATCTCTGGCCTTGGCATTAGTTATGGTCTCTGAGTATATGGATGTCCCTGTTCTCGCGTCTCATCATGATTTTTATTGGGAAGATGGAAAGAGACCTCATGATAAAAAAGCAGGTGAAAAAGATGGGCTTCGTGATCATTTTTTCAAAAACTGTCATATCGGAGAGGTTCAGTCTCTAATAGATATGCTTTATCCCTGGAATAGCAACCGTTGGTTCCATACTGTTATCAATGCTCGTCAAAAAGAGATATTGATTAACAATTACGGTCTTTCTCCAGCATCAATTAATCGAATTCCGACGGCCATCGATTTGTCGGTATATAAGTCGCGTACAGATGAAGAGAGAAAAGATATCTTTCATAAACTTAAGCTTATTTTTTCTGGTGGAGAAGATAAGCTTCAGTCACGAAGTATCTTTGACCTCCCAGAGAACTGCGCGAATATTAAGGAATCTGGTAAGGCCTTTTTCTTTGGTGCAGAAAGTGGTACAGAATCACATTTTAGTCATTCTAATATTCTCTTAGTTCAGCCAACAAGAATCATTAAGAGAAAAAGAATTGAGCTCGATTATAAGTTTATTGAAGGGTTACTTAAAAATAAAAAGTTTTCTAATTATTTTAAAACTCACAAGCAACTGACAATTACCCTTTTGATTACAGGTCCTGTCGCTACAGGGCATGACAGGTATTTTAACCAAATCATTAAAGAGTTTAAAGATTTCTTATCGAGGCTTCCTGATGAGTTTAAAAACAGGGTGTTTCTTGCTCCGGCATTTGGCCTCGAAAACCAGAAGGTTCTAGATGAGATGGGACTTGGGAGTCTCACTATCGAAGAGCTTTACTCTGTTGCTTCTATGGTGATGCTTCCTAGTCAGACAGAGGGACGGGGGCTTCCTATTATCGAAAGCTCGGCCGTTAAAGTTCCTATTATGTGCCATCGTTACGATCCTGAGTATGTTTATGCTGATGTTATCGGTGAGGGGCTAGAGGAAGAAAGGCGTCTTAGGGTTTTAGAGTTTAAAGGGGATACATTTCCAGATGAAATGATCTCTAGTGCTGCAGAACTATTTATGGATCCTGAAGTTAACTCCGAGTTTGTATCACATAATCGTGGAGTGCTTAAGAAGCGCTACTCAATGAGTGTTCTTGTAAATTCAATTGATAAATCTCTTTATGGGCTTTGGTCTGTAGCTAGGCCAGATCCTAAAGTGAGCTCTGCAGTTCAAGATGCTTTTAGAATACATAAAGATGGAACTAACTACGGGAAAAAATTTCACTCACTCGTTCTAAATGAAAATAGAAAGTATATTCCAGGTATGACTCAACTTGAATTCATGATTTACCTGAAGTCTCTCATTGATCCGAGTTTCTTTAGGCTTGAAGAGATGGAGTTAAAGAGTCGAATCTATGATTTCAGCGAGAGATTACTTTACCTGTACTTAAGTAACAAAAATAAAAGTGCCGGGGAAAAGTCAGATAAGATTCTTTTTTATAAAATGATTGAAAAGATATTCACTTACTATAGAGGCACTGACCCACTGGCCATTGATCATTCTTATAGTTATCGCCACCGCAATAGGCGCCACTATCCTTATCGCAAAATTACAGAGCAGGAGCTTTATGGAATTGTCGGTATCCTTTTTAGAAAGATATTTCCAAATGATTTAACGCTATCGATAACGAGTGGCCCTGTCGGTAATTTCTTTGACCTCAGGTCATCGATATTGCAATTTGCTCAAAAGAAAGGAAATGCCCTGGTTATTGACGATTCCGATCGCTTGTTGGGAGACCTCGTTTCTCAGAAGAACTTTGCTGTATTTCCAGGTCACTTCTTTGAGCATGAGCTCCGTGTTTTTGTGTTGAATGTAATGAAAGAGCGTCTTGGACTTTCTTTGGATCATATGCTTACTGCTAAAGACTTAACTTCTGATCGTATCGAAGGGGTTGGTTCGGTTACTTTCTTTGCCCGTAAAAAACCCCTTAATGATATTTCATACGATATGATGGTTAAGTGGCTTAAGACTTCTGCCACAAGTGAAATTAAGCTTCTTTACAAAAATGGACTCTTTAAAATTATTGCAGCGGAGAATCTCGCTCGTGGCATTCACTTGGGTCAAATGGGTAAAGAGGCGATTGACGAGCTTCTTACCATCAAGAAAAATAATGGCTTTATTGTCGCTAGTTCAAACTCAAGCTTTATGCTCGATATGATTAATCTTCCTTGTTATCACATTGGGCAGGTCAAGACTCCACTTCTCTCAAATTTTATGGGGCTTAATATGGATGACTGCTACCTTCAGTGGGTTCCAGCTGGACTTAAGCCAAGTCTAGCGTACCCAACACCAGTTCAGACGCCGAAGGAGTTTTCTCAAGTTTTTAAAAGTGAGCTTTTCGATGACTGCATTCGTAAATTTGGAGAGGAGAAGGTACTGGCCAAACTCAGCGAAGATGCTGATAAATTTGGTAACCCAATAAAAGTTGTCCTTAATAATATGATGCGCAGTGAAGGTAAAGAGGGAACCCCGATTTTTTCTTCCACCATCAATGGTATTCATGAAGACGATCTGCCGTGGTCTGGTGCTATGGTGAAAGTTCCAATGCAGCGGATGAGTGTGAAGTACAACATTGCGCTTTCGGGGCATTCTGCAAAACCTGTGGTTGAGCTAATAAATAACTTTGAGAGTAAGTCTGGAAAGAAGGTTGCCTTCGGTTGGAATGGTGGCTATATCCTCAACAATGAGCTTGTCGGTAAGCTAGGCCTCCCTGAAGACTATATCGGATCTCCTTTAGGCTTTGTTTGCGCCAACAAAGGGATCACAGCACTTCCTCTTTACAATAAAGCTGCAATCCTGATAGATGACCAGGGGAAAATTTCAATGGATCGGATCAATCTTAAAAAGGGACTTTCTATTGAGTTTTCTGGTGGTAAAAAAATTGAGCTCGATGGTGCTCAACTTAACCTTGAGAAGGGAAGTGGTGCCATTTACTACGATCTTATGTATCCGCGCGAAAAGAGCTACTGCTTTAAAGATCGCGTAATCTATCGTTTTGCTGGAAATAAAGTGATCGATGTTATTAAAGCGCCAACAGAGGTCAATGTTATTCCTGTGGGACTTCTTCTTTCTGTTCCGGTTGATGAGGCATTTGATGTCGAAGTTGGGTCTGAAGTGAAGTACACCGTTGCGGGGCTAGAGCACATCGTTGATGCTATTGAAGCTGGTCCAATGTTGGTTGATAAATCGAAAGAGGCAATTGATATGTTGACCGAGGGATGGAAGACAGAAAACTCTATTGCCACGCAAGCGGCCCGCCTAGATTTTATCGATATGCGAGGGCCGAAAATGGCGGCCGGTCTAACGAATGAGGGAGAGCTCATTCTCATTGCTATTAACGGTCGTATTCGTGAATCAGTTGGTGCTACCCATGTGGATGCCGCTGAAATTCTAATTAAACAAGGTTGTGTCAAGGGGATGGGTTTTGACCCCGGAGGATCGGTAACCCTCGTGGTTGACGGGAAGCAGCTAAATATCTCTCCTTATAACAAGGATTATGAGAGTAACATCTACTCTTTGCCTCCGCAGGCCAGATTTGTGGGGAATGCTATCCTAGGAACGATTGAGTAGTTATTGATTTGATACAGGTAAGGAAATGTGTGGTGAAATTACTGACCCCCTACATTTCCTTATCTGCGATTTTTAAAACTGTGAGGTAGCAAGCATTACCAAGGTGCAACCCTCAACAACTTCAATACCATCTAATTCTGCTTTATCTTTTAATTCCTGGTTTTCTGTTCCTGGGTTCATAATAATGCGCTTGGGTGACAGCTTAAGGATATTGTCGATTAGAGGAGTTGTTCTGGTCGGATTCGCATAGAGTGTTATTGTGTGAACCCTCTCTTCGATTTTAGTAAGCTGACTGACAATTTTTATTCCTTCAAGTGTGATGTCTTTAGGTGTTACACCAATGATCTCATTGTAAGAATTATTTTGGAGTGCTTTAAATGCTTTGTAACTATAACGTTCAGGGTTGTCTGATATGCCTATGATTACCATTGTTTCGTTGTTTTCCGTTTTCATAAATCTCCTTTTTTTAAATGTTATCAGATAACTTAAGTTAAGAGTTATAAGCTTTTTCTATATTAATATAAGATAGATTTAGGCGATATCTTTTGGGGTTTAGAGCTATAATTAATACTTCTGAAAGCAGTAGTTTTATTTTAGAAGAAAAAATCTATCATAACTATCAAAAACGGAAAGGCAATCGCCTTCATAATTAAGGAGAAATCTCATGAATGAATGTACAGCTAAAGATAAATGGGTTGATAAAATGTTACGAGGTATCGCAGGCGGAGTAATATTAGTTGCAGTATTACTTTTCTTTCTTCATTCCACTCTTTGGATTTGGTTTATCGGCTTTGTTGGCCTTAACCTACTTCAGTCGGCATTTACTAACTGGTGCCCAATGATGACAATATTGCGAAAGTTAAAATCTTAAGCTAACTCTTCGTATATATTTGTTCCATCTAAAAAGTATGACTATTATAGTAAAGTATTGTAAGTGGTGACCGACAAGGTCACCGTGCCCATTTGGGTTTACCTTATATAGCATTGGGTTTAGTATACCCATATAAACTTTTGAAATAATCACAACTATATAACAAAAGAGGAATTATGACTGTAAGTTACAAAGAACTAGGTCTTGTAAACACAAAAGAGATGTTTAAGCACGCAATCGAAGGAAAATTTGCGGTACCTGCTTACAACTTTAACAACATGGAACAACTTCAAGCAATCGTTACTGCTTGTGCTGAGAGTGACTCACCTTTCATTCTTCAGGTTTCAAATGGCGCTAGAAATTATGCCAACTCAACTCTTCTTCGCTACATGGCGCAGGGTGGAGCGGAGATGCTTAAGACAATGAATCCACACCTTAAATTTGCTCTTCATCTCGATCACGGGGATTCATTTGAGCTTTGTAAGGCATGTATAGATGCAGGTTTCTCATCTGTAATGATCGATGCATCTCATCACTCATTTGAAGAGAATATCGAAACTACAAAGAAAGTTGTTGAGTATGCTCACGCACACGATGTAACAGTTGAAGCAGAGCTTGGTGTTCTCGCAGGAATCGAAGATGAAGTTGTAGCTGAAGAGTCTACTTATACACGTCCTGAAGAAGTTAAAGAATTTGTTGAGAGAACAGGTGTTGATTCACTAGCGATTTCAATAGGAACTTCACACGGAGCAAATAAATTCAAGCCAGCAGACTGTACAAAAAATTCTGAAGGCGTATTAATTCCACCTCCACTTAAGTTTGACATCCTTGAAGAAATTGAAAAAATCATTCCAGGATTTCCAATCGTTCTTCATGGCGCTTCATCTGTTCTTCCTGTGTACGTTGATATGATTAATAAGTTCGGTGGAAAAATGTCAGATGCTATCGGAATCCCTGAAGAGCAACTCAGAAAAGCAGCTAGCTCAGCTGTTTGTAAGATTAATATCGATTCAGATGGACGTCTTGCAATGACTGGAAATGTGAGAAAAGCTCTTGCTGAAAATCCAGGCGAGTTTGATCCAAGAAAATATCTAGCACCTGCTCGTGAGGCGCTGACTTCTATGATGATCGAGAAGAACAAAAATGTTCTTGGCTCAGCAGGTCAAGGAAAGAAGATTTTCGGATAAAAAATCCTTAAATCGCCGGCACTGCCCAATATGTGCTCTGCCGGTATACATTTCATTGCATATGTTAAAGGTCCCTTGGGGCCTTTTTTGTTTACACAATATGGCCCAGTCAGCACTATTAGCTTAATCTTGTGGTAATTATTAGATTGAGTGTATCTTATAATTAGATTGACCTTTTCTGTTCCCTATCATATTTTTTCACCTGTTAAATACAGGAGATTTTTTGAAAAAAATAATTACCATTTATATTTTCATTTTAGCTATGGGTGCATATGCCGATTGCTCAATTAAGCAGTATTCAGAGACTAAGCGTGTCTTTAATACTCTTCAGTCTCTAGAGGGAGACCAATTCCCTGGGCTTGTGGAGTTTAGCTTTGGTGAGAAATTCCCTCTTCCAGAGTTTAGGGAGCAAGAGTGTCGCACAGTTAGTTCAAGGGGCATTTTAAGACTTCTATCTGACTATGTGGACTCACTTAATGAGGTTGGACTCGGAGAGTACGATGCTATTCTTTTTAAGAAACAAATGGGGCTAATTCTTGGAAGTCGAAAGTATGAGAGCTGTGTAACTAAGAGCTTTGTAAAAGGGCTTGAGAGAGTTGATAGCTATATTCTTTCAGTTGATGGAGGATACCAATTGTGGCTAACTGAGGTTTACTTAGATTAATTAAGTTTCAAAATTTATATATAGAATAAGGGCCTCATCATCTTGGGGCCCTTATTCTTTTTGTATCCTAAATTACATATTTATTTTTCTGTATTCATCAAGGCCTTCCTTGAGAATATTCATTGCCCTCTTGGTTTTTTCTTCATTTAATACAAAGGCGATACGTACTTGATTTTCTCCAAGGCCTGGAGTGCTATAAAATCCATTGGCAGGAGCAAGCATTACTGTTTCACCGTTAATGTCAAAGTCTACAAGTAGCCACTTAACAAAATGCTCTGCATCTTTAACTGGAAGACTAATAATAATATAAAAAGCACCATCTGGAGTTTTGAAGTCAACTCCTTCCATATCTGAAAGAGCTTCAACTACAACGTCACGTCTCTTTTGATATTCGCCTAAAGTTTCTTCAAAATAGCATTCATTAAGTTCTACCGACGGGATTGCCATTAACTGGTCAATCGTTGGAGCACAAAGTCTTGCCTGAGCGTAGCAAAGTGCTGCTTGCATAATAGCAGGGTCCTTCGACACGAAGGCACCTATGCGAGACCCACAAGCTGAGAACCTTTTTGAGATACTGTCTAGGATAATCACACGGTCTTGCATTCCCTCAAAATTTATCAGGCTTGTGTATTTTTCATCACCGTAGATAAACTCACGGTAAACTTCATCACTAAGTAAAAATAGGTTATGTTTTTTTGCGATTTCAGCAATTTTAAGAAGGTCTTCTTTTCCGTAAAGTTTTCCCGTTGGATTATTGGGGTTGCAGATCATAATGGCCTTCGTTTTTGAGGTGATTTGCTTTTCAAATTCCTCAATACTCGGCAGTTTCCAATTGTTCTCAAGAACGGTGGTCAGAGGTTTAATCACAACACCAGAAGCAACAGCAAAACCATTGTAGTTCGCGTAGAACGGTTCTGGAATAATGACTTCATCTCCTGGGTCCATGCATACAGTCAGTGCCATGAGAATCGCCTCACTTCCACCATTTGTTACTATGATTTGATCTCGAGTTAAATTGATGTTGTGTCTATTGTAATATTTGATTAGAGCATCTTGATACTCTGGAAGACCTTGACTTGGCCCATATGGAATAACTTTGTTCTCAAGCTTCTTTAATACATTGAGCATGTTTACGGGTGTTTCTATATCTGGCTGCCCAATGTTTAGGTAATAGATAGACTTACCTTTTGCCATGGCCTCATCTGCAAATGGTTTGAGTTTTCTGATTGGTGAAGCGGGGAGTGAGGCCCCTCTCGTAGATACTGTAACCATCGATTTAGATCCTTTTTTATTGTCCCAATTAATGTCAAAATGATGTCACTGATGGTGTTACTTGGCAATAAAATAGCTATTACCTCGACTCATTTTATAATTCATGGTAGTTTTCAAATGTCCCCAACAGAGAGATTTATCTTGAAAATATCAACCTATATTTCTGAAGAAGAATTAGAGAACCGAGTAAAAGACCTAGGTGCTGAAATTTCCCGCGACTACGAAGGGAAAACAGTCCATCTCATTTGCGTTATGAGTGGAGCATTTATGTTCTGTGCTGATCTTGCTCGCTATATTAATGTTCCCGTACATCTTGACTTTATTGATGCTTCATCTGTTAAAGATGGTGTTAAAAGTAAGGAAAATTTCCATATCCGTTACCCCTTAAGAAATAGTATTGAAGGAAAAGACGTTATTGTTCTTGAAGATATTGTTGATACAGGGGTTACTCTCTCAAGCTTGCTCACTTATCTTCAGGGTCTAAGGCCACAAAGTTTAAAGCTTGCTTCTCTTCTCTATAAGCCAGCGAAAGTTGAGTACAAAGTTAAGCTCGCATACTACGGCTTTGAGATTGAAGACTTTTACGTAGTTGGCTACGGGATGGACTATAATGGCGAGTATCGCGCGCTTCCATTTATTGGGAATCTTGAAATAGCTTCTTCCGAGAAAGAGTAGTTAAAGCGAATTAACCTTCTTAAAATTCAGTGCCATTTTCTCTCCCTGTCATCTGCACCGATTGCATTTTAGTATTCCAAAAAACGTACATGTTCATTTTGTTTAGTGTCTGATTATCCCCTCTAGGGGGGATAGTTGTTTTTCTTGAATGTAAATTAGGTTTATTGGAAAACGACTAATAACTAATCTTTTATAGAGTAGGTGACGAAAAGGTTATGGATTCAAAAATGAGGAGATACTGTGATTGAAAGAAAAAACTTTCCTTTCAATGCTCTTTTGGAAGAGCGTAAGAGAATGTTTTGTGAGCTTTATAGTTCTATGATTGTTCATAGTGAGATGTCTTCATATGAAGACATGTTGGATTCTATTGGTGATCCACAAAAACTGATTTCAGATGGTAGTATTTCTTTGCATACTGTTAATCGCTGTGTAGAGGCAATTGAAAAAAAATATTCCCACCAGGGAATGATGCTATTAATTGATTCTGTGATTGACTCAGTTATTGGCTCATTTAAAGATGAGAACTTTGAGTTTTTTGCAAAGTCCATACCTGAACATAAGGGGATGATTTCTGAGCATCAGTTTGATCGTGGAGCGATTCAAATGGTAGATAGTCTCCTGCGTTCAAAGCTTGATGGACTCAAACAAGTTTGTACAGACCTTGATCGAATCTATCAAAATATTCATGAAACTTTCTGTCAGATATACTTTGAGACATCTTCCTTTAAGGGGGGATCTAGGCCAAGCTCTAAAGCTGTTGGTGTTGTTGGTCCTGTTGTATTTTCATGGGGAGGATCTCCCATGGGTGATGCAATGGCAGATACTGTTATAGATCGTAGCAAGCAAGTGCAACTCGTTAATACATGTATGCACTATGTGTTAGATTACCTCAGGAGAGTGGAAGCATTTCACCGTCTTGTGATGACCTCTTTTTATGGAATATATCAGCTCTTTGCAGAGGTCAGTGATCACTTTAATGAACTTGAATATGGCCTCTATTTAGATCTACAAAATATTTGTAATAAGACAGATGAAGTTT
Organism: Bacteriovoracaceae bacterium; assembly: GCA_023146355.1. GTDB lineage: Bacteria > Bdellovibrionota > Bacteriovoracia > Bacteriovoracales > Bacteriovoracaceae > JAGLCH01. The sequence goes on from JAGLCH010000083.1 coordinate 24,231, forward strand.
TCTCTTCTTACTATAATTTAGAGATTGAAATGATGCATGAGACCTATACCTTAAAAATTTCAGACGATAATAATATTACTTTTAAAGAGATGGTGGAACGTGTTCATGAAATGGTTCCACTTTATGGGAAAGAAAATAAAGCGGCTTAAGCTTTGAGCTTAAAGGATGTATAAATTGAATAGTGATAAAATAAATAATGAGATTATTGAGTTCGTGAAAAATTCACCTACAGCTTTTCATGCGACAGAAGAACTTGAGAAGAGGCTTATAGAAGGTGGCTACAAATATCTCTCTGAAGGAGATGAGTGGAAGTTAGAAAAAGGTGGCAAATACTTTGTCACCCGTAATGGGTCTTCTCTTATTGCATTTAAAATGGGCCAATCTTCTATTTCTGAAGTTGGAGTCCGCATGGTCGGTGGTCACACTGATAGTCCATCTTTTAGAGTAAAGCCCAATCCTGAAATGAATAACAAGGGATACTTTCAGTTGGCCGTGGAGCCATATGGTGGAATGTTAATTGGTACTTGGTTTGATCGTGATCTTTCCATTGCCGGGCGTATCAGCTACCTAACTACAGAAGGTGACGT
>JAGLCH010000084.1 GCA_023146355.1 Bacteriovoracaceae bacterium
TCAGCTGCTTTCGTTGCTGAGTCTAGAGATTGTTTTGGTATTGTCGAAAGTAAGGTTCTAGCCTTGGCCAGTACTCCAACTGATAAAGAAGCATTGGAGGAGGCCTTCCGACAAATTCATAGCTTTAAAGGAAACTGTGGGATTTTTGGTTTTAATGATCTTGAGACCCTTGGCCATAAAGTAGAAAGCATATTTCAAAATATCATTAGTGGGAGTTTGCCGGCAGAACGCGCTGTCTTTAATTCAATTCTTCCACTCATAGACGTTTTTGTTGATTCTGTTGAGCAGATTGAGAAAAGCGGTAGTGCAGATATAGATTCATTAGACCTATATCTCGAACTTCTCAGTGCTTTTGATCAGGACGAAGTAGATACTCCAATTCTCGAAAATATTGCCCCTCCTGGCCCATTAGAAAATACAATTACGGAAAAGAAAAGTAAGGGCACTAAAAAAAATGTTGCACCTTTGGAAAAGCGGCAAGATATCCGCGTTGACCTTAAGAAGCTTGATATCTTAAATAATCTTGTCGGCGAACTCGTCACCGTGAAAACGATGGTATATGAACATCTTCGAATGCAATCTGAATGGGAAAATTCTGAAAAAACATTTCGACTTCTTGATCGCGTAACAACCGATTTACAGGACGTTTCAATGGGGATCAGAATGGTTCCAGTCGCGGGACTTTTTAAAAAGATGGTGAGAACTGTTCATGACATCTCAATTAAGCTAGACAAAAAAGTTAACTTTGAGTTTACAGGTGAAGATACTGAGATTGATAAAACGATTATGGAAAAAATAAGTGATCCACTTGTTCACATGATCCGAAATGCAGTTGATCACGGTATTGAATCCATTGATGAGCGCGCACAAAGTGGAAAGTCTGATGTTGGTAGTGTCACCCTTGAGGCGCGTAATGAAGGGGGCGAAATCTGGATTATCATTAAAGATGATGGGAAGGGGATCGACCGGAGTGCAATTTTGGCAAAAGCACAGAAGCTCGGAATTATCGATAATGATGGAAGTGGGTTGAGTGATCATGATGTCTTTTCCATGGTATTTCTCCCTAGCTTTTCAACTGCTAAAAAAGTTACTGATATTTCTGGCCGTGGCGTCGGGATGGATGTTGTCAAAAAAAATATTGAAGCAGTAAAAGGTAAAATTGATATTTCTTCTGAGAAAGGGAAAGGCAGTACCTTTATTATCAAGATCCCACTGACGCTTTCAATCATACAGGGGATGATGTTTCAAGTTGGGCAAAATAATTTTGTTCTTCCCATCGAGGTGATTAGTGAATCGGTTAAAGTTGAGGTCGATGATATTTCCTATCCACTAGGGGAAGCTGAAATGGTAAAAGTTAGGGGAGATGTTATTCCTGTTCTTAAGCTTTGTGACATCTATTCACTTGATTCAAATGCTAAAAAAACAGTCGATGGTATTTTGGTTGTCATAGAGCATGAACAAAATAAGATTGCTCTTCTCGTTGATAACCTAGTGGGGCAAAGAGAAACAGTAGTCAAACCAATCCCAAGTATATTTAAAAATATTAAAGGTGTTTCAGGCTGCTCTATTCTTGGAGATGGCGGAATGAGTTTAATTTTAGATGTTGGAAGCCTAGTGGAATTTTCCTCAGAACGTCTAGAAGGTGTGAGGGAAGATGCAATCTCACAATAGTATTGGCAAGGGCATTCATCTCACTGACGATGAGTTTTTAAAACTCAGCCAGTTTGTATACAAACACTTTGGGATTAATTTAACTGAGTCAAAAAGAGGGCTTGTTCACGGAAGGCTTCAATCAGTATTGCGCCACCACGGTATGGAGTCTTTTGATGAGTATTACTCGGCAATATGCAAGGATCCTAGTGGTAACCTTGTTAGTGAACTGATAAATAAACTCTCAACTAATTTCACATACTTTTATAGAGAGAGTGATCACTTTGAATTTATGTTAAATGAAGCACTTCCTTTTGCTGAACAATATCAAAGTACTTTGGATAATGACCTTCGGATTTGGTGCGCAGGGTGCTCTTCTGGGGAGGAGCCATATACTCTTTCTATGGTTATGCGAGAGTACTTTGGTAAAAAATATAATGATTGGAGTGCTGGTCTTTTGGCCACAGATATTTCCGAAAATGCTCTGTCTACTGCCAGGGCAGGTATTTATACAGAAGACCACCTTCGCAAAATACCCAAGGGGTGGGGGACACGTTATTTTACCAAAATAGAAAATGGGCAGTTTCAAGTGGCCTCAGATGTTTCTAGCGATATTGTATTTCGGCGTTTTAACTTAATGAATGAAACTTTTCCATTTAAACAAAAATTTCATATGATTTTTTGCCGAAATGTAATGATTTACTTCGACAAGGAAACTAAAGATAATCTTGTTCGGAAATACTCTGAACTTTTGGTTCCCGGAGGATATCTCTTTATTGGTCACTCAGAAACAATTAGTCGTGAAATTGATTCCTTAAATTACGTCAAGCCTGCTATTTATCGTAAGGTTTGCCCATGAGAAAAACTATTAAAGTACTAGTTGTTGATGACTCAGCACTTGTTCGAAAAATCTTTTCCGAGCAGCTAAGTCGCAAGGATGGAATTGAAGTTGTAGCAGTGGCAAGTGATCCCTATCAGGCGCGTGACCTTATTGTTTTACATAACCCAGACGTTGTTACGCTTGATGTTGAGATGCCAAAAATGGATGGAGTTGAGTTTCTAAAAAAACTTATGCCACAGTATCCCCTTCCTATAGTTATGGTTAGCTCACTGACAACTAAAGGTGCACAAGTCACATTCGATGCACTAGAAGCAGGGGCCATCGACTTTGTAATCAAGCCTACGGCAATGTTAGACCATGGCCTCAATATCTTGATCAATGAAATTGCTTCAAAAATTTTGATTGCATCTACTATCGATGTCTCACATTGGAAATCAAAGAGAGAAGCTTTATATGCAAGCTTTAAGCATATTGGGCCTACCTCGCTAAATACTACAGATAAACTTGTGGTCATAGGTGCCTCTACAGGAGGAACTGAAGCCGTTAAGCACGTTTTAGAAGGGCTTCCCTATAACTCACCAGGTATTGTTATCGTTCAGCATATGCCTCCAGGATTTACAAAGGCATTCGCTGATCGTCTAAATCGTGTAACTCGTCTAGAGGTCAAAGAGGCCGAAGATGGAGATAGAGTTATTACTGGGAGAGTTCTAATTTCACCTGGAGGCATGCAGCTAACTATTGTTAGAAGTGGCGGTGAGTATAGAGTTAAGATAATAGAGGGCGATCGGGTTAATGGACACGCTCCCTCTGTTTCTGTTTTATTTGATTCTGTTGCCGAAGTTGCAAAGGAAAATGCAATTGGTGTCATGCTGACGGGAATGGGAAAAGATGGTGCCTACGAAATGACAAAAATGAAAAATAATGGAGCATGTACCCTAGCTCAAGATGAGAAATCATCAGTGGTCTTCGGTATGCCGAAAGCGGCAATAGATTGTGGGGGAGTTACTGAAGTTCTCCCCCTAAACCGAATTGCAGAGCGGATTATTACTGCACTCAAGGATTAAAGTATGAGTAAGATTGTTATTGGAATTGGTGAAATGGGTATTACGAACCTTAAAGAAGATGAGATTGTAACCTATGCCTTAGGTTCATGTGTTGCACTTGTTCTTATCTGCCCTAAGACAAGAATTGGAGCAATGGTTCATGTTGCCCTTCCCGAGTCACATATTGATTTGTCAAAAGCGGAGGATCTTCCTGGATATTTTGCTGATACGGGAGTTCCTCACCTTATTCATATCATGAAAAATAAAGGTGCCGGAGATGTATCTGAATACGTCGCCAAAATGGTTGGCGGCGCGAAAATCACGAGTACTGAAGATTATTTTGAAATAGGAAAGCGAAATATTACTGCGATAAAAAAACTGCTATGGCAGAACAATATACAAATTAAGGGTGAAGATGTAGGGGGAACTATCAGTCGAACTGTAAAGCTCGACATGAATGATGGTAAAACCTATGTCACATCCCATGCAATTGATGGGATAAGGAGATTGTGATGAAGGTACTAGTTATTGATGATTCATCTACGGCGAGATTATTTGTAAAAAAAATGACCGCAATGATTATGGGAGAGGGATCTGTTGATTTTTTTGAGGCAGATAGTGGTGAAAGTGCTTTTCGTTTTTTGAGAGAACATAAGGGATTTGATTTGATTATATCAGATGTGAACATGCCTGAAATGAGCGGATTCACATTTATGCATAATCTGAAGCTAGACAAAACATTATTCCAAATTCCAGTTATCTTTGTTAC
>JAGLCH010000085.1 GCA_023146355.1 Bacteriovoracaceae bacterium
CATATTCTTCTATCTCATTAATATCATTAATTTTATTTTCAAAAGGCTCCAAAAAAGTGGGTCTAATGGTATCTAATGAAATTCAACATCAATAATTCAATATGTTTAGAGTGAAATTACAGTTCTGGTATATGTTGATATAATAAAGATACACATTGATTAATGTTATCATTTGTGACAACATATCATGCATGATAACTAAAGTGGAAATAAACGAATCCATTCAAAGTAAATTAGATAAAGATATCAAAGATGGTTTATTTAATAAAGAAGTAAGAGAGTTGATTGCTTTTTGGATGATGGATATTAAAGATATAGGGTATGAGGAGTATATAAAATCTCCCTTGGCCGAATCATTCACTGATCATAAATTAAAGAACAGCAGACAAGGTGAGAGATCAATACACCTAAATGAGACAGGTGGACGATTAATATATAAATATTATATGAAAAAAATAATTGTTAAAGTTATTAAAATAACTGCTGAACATGATTATTTATAGGAGGTCATATGGGATCTATTGATAAAGTAAAACTAACTTCTGGCAAAATATTGAAAGCCATGAGACTGCGTTTTAATTACACACAGAAAGATGTTTCTAATGCAATCGGTATTTCTGTATCAAACCTGTCAGCTTTAGAAAATGATAAAAGGAACCTTGGTGTTGAACTTGCTGCAAAGTTCTCTGTCCTTTACGGGGCCCGTATTGAGGGCCTGTTATTTCCAAATGGATTAAAATCGATGAAGGGTTATAGTTCACTGATTAAGAAAATTGAGAAACTGAAAGATGCCGCTTAAAATATGAAAAAAATAAATAAGTTAAGCCTACTCTCTTTAGTTTATATTCTTATTTGGCCGCTATTTGCAATTTAAGTGGTTGATTTTGTGGCCATCGAAAGCATCCAGCAATCAATTCACAATAAAATAGAAGCTTTAATGAGAAGTTAAGTATTTCTTAGCTGAAAAGTGATATATATCCAACAACGCTAACTCATAGGCTCATACGCCTAACTGTCTGTTTTTATAAAGATAGCAGCAAGCAAGCTATCCCTATATACTCAAACAGCACAAAAGCGATACATGAATTTTTAATAAAAAGATTGACTCAAATCCAATTTAAACCGATAATACTAATAATAGGAGTGCTGCATGGAGAAGTTACCGGCATTGGATACAATAAGAAAGTCACTTTCCCCCGGTGGGGTATATCGTCGCTCAGACTTTGAGGACATGACTTCTAATGTTGATCGAAACCTAGCAACTCTTGTTGAAGAGAAGGTACTTCGCAAACTTCAAAATGGCCTTTACCTCTGCCCTAAGAAGACACCTTTTGGTGAAGCTCCTCCGAGTGAAAATGAATTGTTATCAAAATTTTTAAATGATGATCACTTTGTAGTCTATGGACCAACAATGTTTAACTCCTTAGGCCTTGGAACAACCCAAGTATACGACAAGCGTATTGTTTTCAATCGTAAGCGTCATGGGGAGATGAAGCTTGGTGATCGAACCTATTTCTTTCACCGTTGGCGAGAAGCTCCCAAATCACTTTCTAAAGAGTTTCTTCTCGTTGAGATGGTTAATAGGTTAAAAGAACTTGCAGAAGATCGTGACCTTATCTTAAAGAACTTACAAACTAAGCTCCATGAGTTTAGTAGTATGAAGCTTTATAATGCTCTTAATCGCTTTGGTACTAAATCGACTCAAAAGAAACTTCGTCCACTACTAGAAAAGAGAATCTAGAAAAAGATACTTTGATTGGCTTGCCACTGAGCTAAGCGGTAAAGTCGATGGCCTTTCTGAGGTCATAAGAGATGAAGCATTTGATGACCACAAGTATCGCAATGGTGGAATTCGCCTACTCTACCAAACAAAGTTCAATCCTATTCCTGGACTAAAAGAAGGAATCCTTCTGGAAGTAGGTTTTGATAGAACGACACCCAATAGAAATATTGATATCTCTTCATGGGCCTTTGATGAGGGCCATGCAGTCCTTAAAGATTCAATTGAAGATAATAGGGCCATTGCCGTTTCATGCTATGAGCCGAAGTACACCTTTGTGGAAAAGCTTCAGGCCATTGTTACAAAGTACTCAAAGTATAAAGAAGGAAAAGGAGGGCGAACTCTTCCTGAGAACTTCCTAAGACACTACTACGATATCTACTGCCTACTTGAGCTTCCTGAGGTTCAAGCTTTTATCGGAACAGATGAATATGAAGCCTATAAAGCAGAACGTTTTAGAAATTATGATACTGTCGTAAAAAATTGCGCTGGGTTTACACTAGATCAAGATGACGATCGAGAGATCTTTGAAGAGAACTATACAAAGACTTCTGCGCTTTACTACAAGGGACAAATTTCTTTTTCTAAAATTTTAGAAAGAATCGCAGACAAACTAGACTTCCTGTAAGTAAGAAAGAACTCTTTCCTCATATATCGAAACCAAGGTAATTCTGGCAAATGCCGTTCCACCCATTCCACCCGCTACCGTGAAATGAAGTGAAGACATGGAGCGCGAAGAAGACCATCAATACAGGTCAAACCATTAATATGGTTGGTTTATAAAAACGCCCCCC
>JAGLCH010000086.1 GCA_023146355.1 Bacteriovoracaceae bacterium
TTTTTACCACTTTTTTGGGAGCTGCTTTTTTCACCACTTTTTTCGTGGTTTTTTTAGCTACTTTCTTCGCTGGTTTTGCAGTTTTAACTGGTTTTTTAGCTGTCGCTTTCTTCGCAACTTTTTTTGCCGCTTTTTTCTTGGCCATTAAACTCTCCGAATCTAATAAATAAACCTTATTATATCTCAAAATGTGACTTCTATTGGTACCACTGAAACCCCACTCCTGCAAATACCCAATGCCTTTTAGAGGGCCTTATGGCATTTTAGAGCAAAAAAGACTTGCCATTTACCCCACGATTGAATAAATATTAGCCTTAAGTCGTATATATTAAATTGATCGAATATTAATAGTTAAGGAGTGTCTCGTGGCCAACCACAAATCTGCCAAAAAAAGAGCAAAGCAAACAGTTGTAAGAACAGAGAGAAATAAGACTCGCCGCACAGAAATGCGAACAGCAGTTAAGAAAATCAGAGAAGCAATTGCAAAAGGCGAGAAAGACGCTGCTGTACAACTTCTTCCTGAGGCTCAAAGTACTCTCAGAAAACTTGCAAAAAATGGTGTTATTAAGCAAAACACAGCGGCTAGAAGAACAGGCCGTCTTGCAAGACAGATCGCAAAGCTTTAATTACACGCGAAAAGTTAATATTAAACATGCTTCAACTATGAAGCATGTTTTTTTGCGTTTAAAAACCAGTATTACTGAATTCCCTGAATGTATTTCAATCGAATGTTCTGATATAGGGTCACATCCTTGGATTTTGCCATAACTTCTAACTCTGCCATTTGGCGAATCTGAAATTGAAGCTCATCTGTTGTCCATCGCTTTGAAAGTGCAATGATTCCTTGATCATATTTGGAAAGCGCGCCCTTTTTAGCAGCATAGCTAGTGTCATACATTTTATAAAGATGCCCTTCCATAAATGAGAAAAAGATCCGGAGCTGATCAAATGTCACATCAAGAGAGTCTAACTCCCTCCAGAATGATGAAAACTTCTTTTGCCCAAATAGTGTCGCAAATTTGAAATTATCCAGCTTAGAAGTCGCAATTATGCCTTTGACCCGCTCCAAGTCAATATTTTGATCATCAAAGTGCAGTTTTATTAAATTAAGGCAATGGTAAAGTTCAGAGCAGTCCTCTGAGTTTACGGCCTCTAATAAATAAGTAGATACATTATAAGGAAGTCTTACCCTAAGTTCGCCACTTAGGAAGTCTAAAAGTTTACGCCCCTCCCAAAATTTTGGAGCGTTTATCTTTATATATTCTCCGGGAAGCTTCTTGGATAAGGTCTCAAAAAGTGGCCCACCTTTTGAGAAGCAAAGAACTAAGTACCCACCTTGAACAGCAAGGGACTTTTCAATCATAAAGTCACATACTGTACTTGTGATACCCTCTGCATGGAGAACCAGGTAGGACCCCCCTCCTCCAAACAGACCCAGTGATAGCAAATTATTTTCAATCCACTCAATTGTAAGATCACTACCAAGGATAGGAGTAAGATCCTCTCCAAAGCTTGACCGTGAAAAACGATCAATAACAATTTTTTCTATATATGGATCATATGAACTGATCGCAAAAATCCCTTCAGGACTCTTTGGCCGAACCTGAGGGTTAGATTTAATAAAGTCCCACGGGCTAAAACTAGAACGCATTTAAAATCATTTCCTTAAAGGTGCCTGCAGCACTTTTTGACAGATCGTCTAAGCTCTTAGATAGCAATCCAATATTTTTTGTATAGTTAACAACACCGCCATCATCTGGGGAAAGATTAGAATCGACAGTGCGAGTAAAGCTAGTACTAAGACCAATACTTTCTGTAAATATTACTTTTGGATGACGATTAAGGTACTTCTTTAAGTCTGATTCAATTAGTTTACGGTCTTGAATAGAAGGATCTTTAATGAGTACAAGATTTAAACTCATACTGTATGAAGTGCCCGATGGAACATAAAATTCTTTTCTCCCACCAATTGATTCTTTTAAATCACCCGTCGTGAATTTTTTAGAAGTG
>JAGLCH010000087.1 GCA_023146355.1 Bacteriovoracaceae bacterium
AACTACAACGGTGGTTTTCAACTGACTGATTTCTCTGCTGGTCTTGAAGATTACTACCTGGTTGGAAAAGAAATAACTTGCTACCGCGACATTGATGAAGCGACCACTCTGATAAAGTATTACCTTGAAAATGATGAAGAGCGCGAGCGGATCAAAGAGGCAGGATTTAAAAGAGCACTGAATGAGCATACCTACCATCATCGATTTAAAGATATTCTCGAGCGAATAGAACGTGAAAGGTAATCTCATAGTCATCACATTGGGAAGAGTTCTTCAAGTTCTCATATCCTTTGCAACACTAAAAGTTGTGACGAATTATCTCTCCCCAGGAAATGTGGCCTACTACTTTCTTTTTCTTTCAATCTTAAATTACTTTGGCCTAAGCTTCATTAGTCCAGCGGGGCAGTACGTCAATAGACAGCTCCACCCTTGGAAAAAAGATAAGGTTCTATTCAATAGGCTATTCAATCACTCGCTGTATATTTTTGCAGTTTCAGTAATTGCAGCACCTGCAATCTATCTGGCATCAAAGCACTTTGGACTGCTAGATGGACTCAATTCACTCAATATTGCACTCTTAGTCGGCCTTGGAGTGCTGTTCAATACAGCAATATCAACAATTGTTCCTACCTTCAATATGCTAGGTTACCAAGTTACATTTGTGATTTTTACCGTCTGCTGGTTGCTATTAAGCCTTGTTCTCTCAGTTTTCTATATCCATATTGGCGGAGAAGATATTTTCAATTGGTTTTTGGGACAAATTTCGTCTCAGGCCCTCGTCTCAATTATCGCTTTCTTTGTCTTGAAACACTTCACAAAAGAAAAGCTACACATCAAAGAGGCAATCTCATCGATCAATGCTGGCGGAGTAAGATCTGCACTTAAGTTCGCACTCCCCTTAATTCTCTCAACACTTTTGATGTGGGGAGCAACAGATTCTTTTCGATTTGTTTTAGAAAAAACCCATGGACTTGAATATGTGGGTCTATTTAGTGTTGGTTTAGCAATTGCCCAGCGCTTCTCTTACGCTGTTGAGTCAATTGCCCAACAAGTATTTTACCCTACCTTTTATTCAAAGATGAATCTCCCCGTAAAAGAGAGATCTCTTGCTTGGCATAAAATGTTCTACTCTTCGTTGCCACTTTATTTAGTCACGACATTAATGACAGTAGTACTCTCACCTCTTCTGATTACCATCTTTTCTGGTCCTCAGTATAAAGAAGCGGTTCCCTTTGTTATTTGCGGGGCACTGTTTCATTTATTTAGAAAACTAACTGCAAACTTTTCTATGATTGCCCACAGTGAAATGAAAACGAAGATGCTAATCCTCCCCTACTCTGTAGGAGCGCTGTTCTCATCGCTAGGGATATACCTCTTCTCATTTTCAAACTTTCACCTACCAGGCATCATACTTGTCCTGGGAGGCTTTATGATGTTTGTCACAATGATATACAAAACCAGCTCCGCTTTAAAATTCAAGTGGGACAGTAAACAAGCAGTTGAAGCAGTAACAATTTGGTTTAAGTTTAAAAGGTTATAAGGTTACTTTATGTCTAAACTAGTGGCGTCTTTACAAAAAATTCTTTTTCATTTTAAAGTCGATAGCGTGCGACATGGTGTAATTTTCTCACT
>JAGLCH010000088.1 GCA_023146355.1 Bacteriovoracaceae bacterium
GGGAAGAACTTCTCCACTTATCAAGTGATTTTCATTTTTATTTTATTTAAACATAACTCTAGCCTCTCACTAATATGATTTTTTTAGTAAGCTGTGAGTTCTTGTTGAATTATTGCTTTGTTTTGAGTCTTTTACTTTTTTGTAGATTTGAAACATGTGACCATTATTGTGAAAGTTCGATATTTACTTGTACGACTTCTTGGAGCAAAATTAGCACATCTGCTAAGTCCAGAATTTAACTTCTTGAATAGTTAGTGAACTTTCTTCTAGATCATTTTTCTTCCCTGAGTAGTCTGATGAAAATTTCTCACATCCTGAGAAAATCAGCTACGAGTTTGTTAGAAATGTTTTCTTTTTTACAAGGAAAAGTTGTTCAACTTAAACTAGCAGATGTGCTAAAACTTTGATGTTAAATCAATGCCATATAACTCCTTTATATTGGTTTTCCATTCATCTTCTGCTGACTTCAATTGGCTATTTCCAAAATCTGCCTTGCTATCAATATATGGTGTGAATTTATTACGAATGGCCTTAAATGTCGATTCAATATAAATTTTGAGTTCATTTGGATTAAGATCCTTGTCGTAAGGTAAATAAATAGAATGTGTTACAAGCATTTTTCTCATGATTTTTAACATGACTCTTGCTGTACTGACTCCACTTTTTCCACATCTATGCTCTATACGATTGAAGTGGTCTTGTAATCGATGACTCTTCAGTTCGAGTAATTCTCTTCCTGCCGGGTGGCTAGTTGTGCCCAAATCAAATGCGGCAGATAGTAATACATTTTTTATGCGATGGTTACATTTCTTAGGTAGCTTATAGACTGACGCCGCTTTATCGGGACCACCAGTTTGAAAAGTCCTCGGCACGATTCCAGCATAAGCACACATACTAGTAAATTTCTTTTCAGTTGTAATTTCACCAAACTCAGCAGCAAGTGTTAAGGCTCTCACTATGCCTATTTGAGGAATTGAAGTTAATAGGGCATAAGGGGTTAGCAATAGTAGTTTTACCCCAGAATTTATTTCTACCTCGATTGTCGTTTGTAGGTGAGTATAACTGCCTACTCTATTTTTTAGACTTTCAATTAGGTGTTCTTTTAAAAAATCATTCGTGCATAAGGTATTCTTAGCTAGCTCTTTAAGTTTTTCAGCTACAACTTCACACTTTTGAATTCTGTCTTTTTTTAAACGCGTAATTAGAGTGCTCTTTTTCATTTTCTTTATACTCTCAGGGGAAACTCCTTTGAGCATGAAATTTAGACTACTTTTTGAAAAAGGAGTGAGTCCACTTTGTGAGGAAGATAAGAAACCAGGAAATATTTGATCCATCAGTTTTGTAATCTGGTTCATGGCTCTTGTTCGTTCTTTCACATATCGACTGTAATTACGATAATAGTTTTTTATTGCTGCATATATATTGCTAATATCCTTCAAATCAGATACTTGACGAGTTATTACCGCAGTAGTTATACCATCAAGGTCGATGGTGTCGCTACTTGAAAAAGTATTCTTTCTGAGATTCTTAGCAGTAGAAGCATTCGCCTGAACGACACAATATCCAAGGCCTCTTAATTTATGAAAAAATTCGACGGCATAGCTGTGAGGATCTTCAGTGGCTATAATTATAGATCCCTTTGAAATGTCATATCGTTTTTGAGTTTTTTGAATATGAGTGTCAAGGAATTCTAATCCTCTGCTGTTGTTAAATACAACGATGGGTTTCTTAGTCATGTAAGATCCATCACCAAAGCAGCACCTTGCAACATGTTTTTCTTTGGCAAAATCCACAGGAATAAGGATAACTTTATTTGGTGGATTATTCAATAAAATTGTATTTACCTGTTGACTCCCTTTTGTAAAAACTGTACCTTTCATAGTCTTGCTCCTTGCTTTACATTTCGCAGACTTTTTCTATCGATTTGATAGAAGGAAAAAAGTACTGCTCATTAAAAATGTAAGGCAAGGACTTTTTTTATCTAAATAAGATTTAAGAAATAAAATAAAATTTAACCTTCGGTTTTATTTTATTTCTTAAAATCACCATTTAGAACAGTACAAG
>JAGLCH010000089.1 GCA_023146355.1 Bacteriovoracaceae bacterium
CTATCATTACAAGGCCATATTGGTGACCACGATATTATTACCACCGATGGTGATCTAACTATAACTTCAAAAGAAACTGGTGCGGAGTGGAATGATTTTTCTATTGTTTATAACGATAGTGTAACTTCAGGTAATGAGCGAGTTGAGTTCAGTTCTAGTAAACAGATCATCGTGTATATTTCTGCCGGAGTCACAACAGCGTCTCAGATTAAGTCCTTAATCGATAATGATCTTGTTCTTCAGCATCTTTTTGATGTTGCTGTTACTCCAGTCCGTGATGATTATCGACAAGGCCTTGTTGTAAATACCCCGCTGGCCGGTGGTGTGACAAATGTGAAAAGTACTCGTGATGATGTTGGCTTTAGATGTGTTGCTCCTATCCGTCAAATTCAATATGAGGCCGATAGCTATCACAATTACACTTACACTTACCTCAATTGTGAAAATACATTAGCAGGTGGGCCAAATGGTGAAACCAAGGTACTCTGCCAGTAAAAGTGGCAACTTCAGGACCAAACAGGATGTTTTATGAATGGATTCATGAAAAAATTATTCCTTTTATCACTCGTGTTATTCACACTGTTTTCCTGTGTGCCCGCTCAAGTCGGTGTCAGTGAAAAGTGTGGTGCCAATGAGGCCTATGACGCTGTAAAGCGGGCCTGTTATAAAACTATTGTTCCTCTTCAAGCACCTAAACCAACTTTAAGCAATCTAACTATTGTTGAGGATAGTCCAGCAACGACTGTAACCTTGACCTATAGTGATGTTGATGGCGATAAGGCAACTGCGTGTTCTACTTTTAATCATGCAGAAGGTATTGATGATGTCATCGCTATTTGTATTTGTACTGCGGGGACTTGTACTACGACAATAACTCCCGATCCTGATTTTTTCGGTTACTCCGAATTTTTCTACACTGTTACAGATACCAACGGTGTGTCTGTAGGGCAGTCCGTTTCTGTTTCGGTGACAGGTGCTAATGACGCTCCTATTGCCCTTAACGGTAACTTCTCAACTGACGAAGGGCTCACATCTCCTGTTCTTATGGATATTTCTTCTCTTGGAAGTGATCCTGATCTAGATCGTATTTATTTTGTTAAAATCTCTGATCCTCTTGATGGGGTAATTACAGCTTTCGATCAGGATAATGGAACCTTTTCCTATCTGCCCCCTGTTGATAATTATGGAGTCTACTCATTCCTTTTTAAAATTTGTGATTATGGATCACCCACTCTTTGTTCAAGCAATAAGACAATTTCTATAACTGTAAATCCAATTGATGATGCTCCAGTTGCGAATGATATTTCAAAACCTATTTCACCTGCCTATTCTGGAGTTGAAGATGCAGCAGTAGTTATTAATCTTGATTTTACGGATGCTGAGGGGGATACCGCCACAGGCTGTAATGTATTATCCACAACAACTTTAACAGCAATTAGTTGTGTCTGTGCTGGTGGACTATGCCAGGCCACTTTTACTCCTGATTCTGATTTTAATTCAGACCTCGGTTCAACAGCGAGTTTTACTTATAATGTCATCGCTGGTGGTCTCACCTCAAATTCAGCAACAGCTACGGTATCGCTAGCGCCGGTTAATGATGCCCCTATACTAAGCTATAATCCCGCTGCAGTTACCTCTACCGTTGACGAAAATTCCACCGTAACTTTTTCTACGGTGGAAGACCTGAGTAATGACCAGTTTGCTGTTATTCTTGATGTAGATGAAGGGGGAGGGATTTATGAAGACTCTCAAACACTTTCTATTAATGTTCAGTGGGCCAATACTATTGCCCTCACTCCTGAAATTGTTAGCAAAGTGGATATTTATTACAATGCTTCTCTCATTGGAACTTTTTCAACAGGCACAGATACGACAACTTATTTAAATATTGTTGAAACTGGAGATTTTGATCCCCACAAGCTTGCCATCAAAGCAGTTCCTGCTGTGGATATGGTTGGGCAAGTTGGAATTACCATGCGTGTAAAAGATGATGCAGGGAGCTTAGTTGTTGATCCCGGCAATACTGTAAATGTTACGTTTAAAATTATCAATGATCCCCCTGGTATCAATGGTGCAGATCAATTTCTTCCTTCACTTACGATTAATGAAGCTGATATCCGCTATACTGCGCCCATTACAATTACAGAGGACGTGGCACTATCTGACTCTGAAAAGTCTGATGATATTTGGGTTGCCATTGAAACAAGTAACACCGTCATTTTGCCGCTAACTGCTGCCGCGATTCGCGTCTTCTCACAATACTCAAATCCAGATACAGGGATCACAGATTTAAAGCAAGAGATCCCTTGGCCTGGAGTTGCCGGCTGTGGAAAAAATTGGTTTTTAGTTGATAGTTCGAGAACTCTTGCACCAACAATTTACGATGAGGACAATAGTCACTATAAAGTTATTTTAAAACTTGATAGTGCAAATGGTATTTCTGGGACCTCTAACGTAACAGTGTATGCCATGGATCGTGACCCCACTACAGATCCTGATTGTCTTATGTCTCAAAAATCATTTACATTTACGGTCAACCCAATTGGCGCCACTCACGGAGGCTGGACAAAAATATCAGCTTATGGGCATAGGGAAAATCGTGATGGAAAGGTATCATTTAATGGAAAGGATTCTGCTTATGTAGATTTAGGTTGGAATACTTTTAATACCATAAATTCTGGAACGGGAAGTGCTGAAAATATTTCTGGATGGCACATCTTTAGGAGAACCACTGGCGAGGAATATGATTTTACCAAACCAATTACTGACCCTGCGATTCCTGCCAACACACTTACCTATCAGGACACGGCAGTAGATCCTAATACCACTTATTATTATACTGTACGCGCTGTGGATTCTTCAGGAAGTAATTACACGATCCCTACAGAGGAAATTTTTTCTGAGGTTCGCCTATTTGTTCCAGGGAAAAATACTGCTTTCATACACCGTTGGATGATGAATAAAGAAGTGTGTACAAAGATGTTGGCAACTGAAGGGGGGAGTGATCCTTTAAAAACAATTGATCCACTCAATAGTTATCGCTGTCGCTTTGAAGGCCCTGGAGAGTCCCTTGACTGGGGGGCAGATGATCTTGTTGGGACATCTGACGACCTTACTTATTACGACATTGGTCACGACTTATTAGTTGATGTGGTAGAACTTGGATGTCCCTATTCTACTAACCTTGTCGAACCTGCATGTGGCGCAAATGGTTGTATTGGAACTGACCACTTATCAGTCACTCCAAGTGCTGGAATTAGCTTTATTTACTATAACCGAAGTAGTGGCATTTGTTATCACAATAACATTGCTGGAGTTTGGTCTCCAATGGATAGCGCTACCTTGGCAGCAAGCTTTACTGACAAGTCATCAAATGTTTATCTTCCCCCTCTTGTAAATATTAGTCAGAAAAAGGCCAATGAGTTTTGTAAAACCCGTACCGATGTTACTGGGACTGGTTTAGACTCAGACGCAAAGTATACACTTCCCACACGTCTGGAGCAGATCGCTTATTCTGCATGGAACTCTGACTACCTCTACACAAAAATTAATGAATTAGAAAAGGGGCAGTTTCTCAATGCAGAATCGAAGTGCAATTCAAGTGCTGCCAGTGGAGTTGAGGCCGGATATACTGATGTTGCTGTTCCACCCACAAGTTATCTTTATTCCCTTCCAGGCACTAATTTATCTCAAATTAGATCAATTTATACAGGCTCTCAAAGTATAAGTGATTATGAACTCACTGCCTCTTGTCTATCGCGCTATGGTATTCAAGACGTTTATGGAAATGTGGCAGAATGGACTCGTGACCGTTTTCTCTGCTTTCCCGAAAGTCAGATTGATGCCTTTGATGACTATACTTGTTCCGGCCTGCTAGAGCGATTTGATAATAAAGCTCACCCCGGAGGTGAGGGCCTTTATACCACAGGGCAAAGTTTATCAAATGATCAGAATAAAATTGAAAATCACTACGACGTTATTGATCCCTTTTATGATTACTATAAGCTCGATGGTGTGCGTGGACCTTGCTACGATGCAAGCGGTTCTGGAAGCTCATGTACTGCGCCGATGAAGAGCTGGTATATCTATAAAGAAACTTACTTTGCTGGTGCCATTATTTTTCCAATGGGCCTACCAATGGATAAGGACTTTGCTTCAACATATGATTTTTTTGGACCATCTAATTATGTCTTAGATATCGGGTCCACGGCCGGAATTAAGTCAGATGACCTCCATAATGATACATTCTCACTTAATACATATCCCATTATGTTAAGTGATGATGGCACTGCAGACCCCGATCGTGAGCGATGGCTTGCGGGAATGGCCACTGGTGGAAGTTACGATACTTCTTCTGATTCTGGCCGCTACTCCATGGAGCTTGTTCCAACAACCCCTTCTCTTGGAGTAGAGGCAAAACTCTCTGCCGGATCGTCTTATGTTCACTCTCAGGTAGGTGATCGAGTTCTACATTATTCTTACATAAAGATTGATAACAAGGATGAAATCGAAATTCTAAGTCAGATGCCTCTGGCCGGCGTCCAGCTCACTGTCAACGTTGTTGATAGTGTTGCTCCTATTAGCGCAAGCTACAACTCTATAACACGTACATTGCAAATAAAATATGATAGCACGAATCCTTTGCACTTTATAAGCGATGTGGTTACGGCCATTAATGGTGCGCTTGATTCTGAATT
>JAGLCH010000009.1 GCA_023146355.1 Bacteriovoracaceae bacterium
ATCACTCTTTCAATTTCTAGAAAATCAAAATCAGTTGGCTCAAGTTTACAAATATTTTTCAGGTAAAACTTTTTAGGACAATGGACTAAAGTTGCAAGTCGAGTAACTGATAGTTCTGAAATAGTGGCCAGTCCGCTGTCATTAGATGCACGGTCTGCAATCCCCATAGAATCCATATGAAAAAGTGGTCGTTTTGTATTTTCATCGCTCATGGAAGCTATTAAATCATCTCGCATCCCCCCCGTTTTAATCATTTCTTTTCCAATGTGTTGGGACAGAGGTGTCCCCGGAATTGATTCCAACCAATTGCGAATGCCATTAACCCAACTGTGATCACCAAAAGAGATACCTGCCCCATTGAATGAGATATCACACCAGTAGAGCCCATTTACAGCACGAGTCGCGGCCACATAAAAAAGCCTCTTAGACTCAGCAAAATCTTTCCGCTTAGAAATCATCGTCTCAAGATAATATCCTGGAGATTTAAAAGGTTTTCTTTGCGACGATGTTGCTTTCCATCGAAAACTTCCAGGCCCTTTCCCAAAATAATTGCTATTAGATCGTGTCGCCCCATTAGTATGAATACCTCCTAAGAACACATGATCGAACTCCAGCCCCTTAGAAGCGTGAACAGTCATTATTTGAATATTTCCCGGATTGCTTCCCACTTGAAAATCAATGGAATAGGTTCCATCCGAATGGGTATTTAAAAGATTGAGAATCTGTTCCTTATTTCCTGCCGCTAGTTTGCAGATAGATTGAATAAGTCTGAAGTTGTTGCTGTAGTTTGAATTTGAAATCCCAGTTACATGTACAAAGCGAATAAAACTCTCTGACACTCCGAGAAGCGATAAATCACTTAAAAATTGTGTGACTGCATCACTAATTTTATTTTTGGGTTTTATACGCAAATATAAAAAGTACCCCTCAATGATAGTGGTGGAATACTCAACACTTTTTATAAGTTCACTTGATTCCAAAATAAGGGATAACTCAACTAAAAGGTTGAAGAGTCCAAGTACAGGATCAGTTGAAAGCGGAACTTTCATCTGAGCAGTAAATCCTACATCCTCACGAATCAAGCGAGAAATAAGATAACGTGATGGTGCGAGCTTACTGTACAAAACAGCAATACTCTCACCCGGAATATTTTCTGATATTTTTTTTATGTTTGAAAAGATAGTGTTGGACTCGATGAAGTCCATCTCTGTTCGTGATAGTTTTTGCTTTGGCCCTCCCTCAACATCTACACATAAGCGCTTAAGCTTACCTTTGCTTTCAAGGTCCAGTGGGCACTGCTGATACTCAACCTCGACCTTAAAAGGATCATCACCTGAAAACCCCAGCCCTTTCGAGAATAGGAAATCAAAAAGCTGATTATTATTATTGATCACATTCTCTTTTGATCGGTAGTTACTCACAAGAGATAAATTTTGATTTATCTTCTCAGAACACTCTTCAAACACCCCCAGCTCTCCACCACGAAAACCATAGATGGCCTGTTTTTTGTCACCAACACAAAATAATTTGGAATGATCTCCCTTCACTAAGCGAGAAAGGATTTCGTATTGAATATAGGATGTGTCTTGAAACTCATCAACAATGAAATACTTATAGCTCCGAGCAATTCGCTCTACAACTTCATCACTTTCTAGTGCTTTGAGAACATAGTATTCGAGGTCAGAAAAGTTCACACCAGAGATCGAACGATAGTAACAGTCTACATAATTAAAAATCTCTTTAAAAAGTTGAGGCCACTCACGATATGCACCATCAAGGTGGGTAGAAAATGCATTGAGTGATTCATCCATATCTTTAAGAAGAGTATGCAGTTCTTTTGTTTTTTCGAAGTAAGAAATAGTGCTGGGATCAACCTTTCCCGCACTAGGTTTCCTGACACCTTTATGACCTGAAAAGAACTCAAGATAGCAATTCATTTGCTCAACCGACTCAAGTGGAGTTGATGCCGACAACTCAATGAAGCCTTCGAGGTAATCTTTCCACTTCCCTTTTCCAGATTCATTGCTAGGAGTGATGGGAAAAAGAAAGAGACTGTCTAGTTCATTGAGTTTAATCACATCCTGAAAAAATGATTTTAACTCCCCAGAACTATACTCTACCTTATCAAGTTTCTGCCACATTGAGCGAAGTCCAGGATCTCCAAAAATATGAACGAGGGAGTCTGTCAGTGAACTCTCATTGGAAATAAAAGTTCGTACAATATCACTATTCTTTTTTACATCACTCTGGGCATTATACCAGTTGTGTAGGAGCGTACTCACTTTCTCCCATTGATCAACTTCTGTTGCGACTTCAATTTCAGGGTCAAAATCAGGAATCATCCCCGAAGAGAGAAGCTTGTGACAGACACCGTGAATAGTACTAACAGTTAAAACAGAGATGCATTCTCTGATAATACCCCATCTCCAGTTATCATGCGAATCAGCTTCCTCACCAACCCTTGCCTTTAACCTAAGCGCCAATTCTCCTGCCGCTTTTTTAGTAAAAGTCATCATGACAATAGATGAGAGATAGCTTCTAAGCTTACTTCGAAATGAAATTTGCTCAAGGTCACTGTTATCATCTACAAAAGTGTTAAGTAAGTAGGCCATATGCTCTACGAGGACAAAAGTCTTTCCAGATCCTGCCCCTGCACTGAGGAGAACGCCTCCGTGATGTTCTATTGAAAGTTTCTGTTCACTATTTGGTGATCGTGCCATTACACAAACCTCGGACATAAATTTTTGACAGTACAAAAAGTACAGACACTGTCATTCTTTGGAGTCGGTGGAAACACTGTTTCAGTCATCAACTCATTTATTTTATCAAATTCCATCTGGCAGTATTCTCCCAGCAAAAGTTCGAGTGGCGCTTTTAAAAGCGTTGGCCTTCCTCCGTCCATTACTGAAAATTCAGAAAATGCCTCGAGCTCATCTTTATCTCTAATGACAAGAAGTGACTCAGAGGTCGAGGAAAGGTTAAGGTACCCCATGAAGATTATTTTTGATGGATCAATCAGCAAATGATTGAGGTAATACCACAGTTGGATTTTATCAAATCGCATAAACTCTGCTTGACCGGGGATACCTCCAGAGGAGCGTTTAAAGTCGATAATCCCATACTCGTCACCTATTTTAACGAGGCAGTCAACACTTCCTCTGGCCTGATTATTATCATTAAATTTATGTTCAAATAAAAAGGTAGCATCGGGATGAATTTCAAGTAGTCTAATTAATGCGACAATACCATTGGTAGTATAATTGAGGATTTCTTCGAGATAGCGCTTGTACTTTAATTCTTCAAGCTTATGACCTTTATCATTAAGGAAATCATTAAATACCTGAACAACAAGTTCTCCATGGATAGCAGTATTCCAGGAGCGATTCGCTTCGAGATATCTATCAATAATGTCGTGCTGAATTATCCCAAGCTCCCTAGGACCAAGATTCTCAGAAATCACGGGATCATTCCCAAACTTTTCAATGTAATCAAAATAAAACTTTCGTTTGCAGTCAATAAATGACTGCAACCGTGATGCAGAAAGCGATCCCTTGGGATCATTATTCTTACAGGTGATAGTTGAAAGAAAATCAACACTCTCACTTTTCACTTCATCGGCCAGATCTATTTCCTCGACCTGATCCACACAAGAGAGAATCTCATCCCAAGCGAGATCCATCTCTCTTAATCCACCCTCTATAAATAGAGTTGTATTGGCAGATTCAAGGGTATCAAGTATTTGCTCCTTAAGCATTTGAAACTCAAACTCTCCCCTTCTGATAGGCCCTGTGGTCGCTAAAAACGTCATAACTTCGTCACTATATTTATCAGAGACATTTCGAATGCCTGGATAGTCTGAGGTTACACAAACAGCAGTACTACGCTCCTCCTTGAAGCAGCTCATCCCTTCGAGTCCTCGAATCTGATAACAAGCATCACCAGAAATAAGTGGGCGAATTGATACCCTGGGAAGATTGAGCTTTACCACATGCAAAAATAGCTCGAGGTCAAAAAGAGTAACTTCTTCATTATCATCTGAGAGTTCACACCAGTTCTCAATTTCCTTATGGAGGAGACCCCATATTTTTAAAGTTCTAAACTCCTGTGCCTCAATAGAAGAACTTAACTCTCTATCTACTGCCTGTAATAGATCTTGAACGGTAGATTGTGAACGGACCAACTCTTTGGCGCTTTTAGATACTTGGACAAAAAGATCACTAAAGAGATCACTCTCCGCTTTAAAGGATGAACCACTCACGGCAATTTCGCTGAAGTGGAAATACTCTGGGCCTTTGATTCCGAGAAAAATATCCCCCTCATCATCTAGCTTTCTATAGAACCTTTTTATTGTTTCACTGAGGCGTTTCTTTGCGAAATGAACAACACGAGCGGACTTAACTCTTCTCGCTGCCTTTTCTTTTTGCTCAATTGCCTTTGGCCTAAGCCAAGTGATCCAATCTCCCATCTGAGCAGATTGATAAACCTCACTTGAAAAGGGAATGTAGACATCGTGATAAATAGAAAGTGCCTTAACAAGATCAACTTGCCCCGCGTTTAAATGGGCAAATCCCCAAAAGATAATGTTTTCACAGGGATTAATAAAGCGAGACTGCTTGTGAACCTCGTGCTCCATTTGACGATAGGCCTCTGCTAATAAGGAGTAGGCCTTGTGTTCATCCACTAGGTCCACATGGTCAGTGTAGCGCCAAAAGTACTCAACTGCGCGCGCCACCGCAGGATCGAACTCCCCTAATATCTGAGAAATATATTCAAAATCAAGGGAAAAGCTTCTAAGCTCAGTAAACAAATTAAATGCCTGAAAAAAGCAATCACTGCTTCCATCTGGGATAGACCTTTTAAATACAGTTCCAAGGTGAGTGATATATTCAGACTTTCGAAATACTTTTAGATCATCAAATCCTGAGCTCAATTTATCAGAGATAAATTTACTGATTGTTACAGTGCTCACCCCATCTATTTGAGATAAACGGGCACCAAACTCATCAGCTATCAGTGGGTTAGGACAAACCACTACTGTTGGAACAGATGTAAGCTTGATGAAATCAAGTTGATAGACAGATTTTACAGAATCATAAAGTTCAACACTAAGCATCAACGCCCCTCAAAAAAGACTTCTAAAATTCACAACAATTAACTATACTGCCATCGGATTCGTTTATCCATTTCTATCATAAGACAACGAAACCAAGGGGTTTTATTATGCTAACAGAGAGTAAACTCTACAGCTTTATCGACGACGATGCGGGCTACGCCGTCACATTTTTTGAGGGGCAAAAACTTGTCTCAGAACTGGCGCTCCTTAATGAAATGACTCCTCAGGGTTTTAGCTATTTCAGAGAGTCAGTCTTAACAGTGCAGCCAATGATTGCATTCTTAAAACATGGCGAGGGGATGGGAATCTATATCGATTCTGAAGAACCTTATTTTAGACTTAAAATCGAAACCAACGAATCAGGTGCAGTCCGCACACTTCTTCTCCCAGAAGAGTTTTGCGAAAGTCCAAAGGAAATAACTGGCGTTTGTCGTCTGAGTAAGATTTTTGGCAACGGCAATCGCCCCTACACATCTGTGATTCAACTCAATCAACTTTCATTTAAAGAGATCGTGAATAAGATCCTTTCTGACTCTTATCAAATTAAGTGTAAAATCTTTGTAAGCGACGAAAGTGATCAAAGTGTTATGTTGATGAAGCTTCCCAACAAAGACGTCAACTCCACACTGGAAGGAGAAAGACTTTCTGTAGAGGAGTATTGGCTCAAAAATAAAGCGCAGTTCACAGAGCTCTTTAAAAAAGGAACTACTGAAAATGATATTATCGTTTCCACTATGGAGGCCATTGGAATGACCTACCTTAAGGGAAAAGAAGTCAAATTCACTTGCCCATGTACTAAGGAGAGAATGATTCTTGGCATAAAGGGGCTCAGTATTACTAATACCGACCAGCTATTTGATGAGGGAATGGATACCCTAGAGACCAAGTGTGACTACTGTAAAGAAGCATACCTGATCGCTAAATCTGATCTTATCTAAAAATACTTTTTATATCTTCTTCAAGCTGAGATTGTGAAGGGACCCACAAAATCCTCTTCATAATCTCAGACTCTTCGAACATCCCGCAAAAGTTTTCAGCACCCGAGCCATGAGCAAATACAGGGGAAATTAGTGCTCTATTTTTAAAAACAATACTCTTACCATTTAGGTCAAATTGCTCCCACTCCGATCCTCGCTGAGGGAGTTCCAAATTTCGAGCAGCACCAGAAGTAAGAAGAATAAGTGTTTTTCCTTTTTCCTTTCCGTATTGAGTAAAATCACCATACATTTTATCAAGGGCGACAAGTAGTTCGCGAGCACGAGGGTAATTACGTGACTTAAGTGCATTCTCATAGGTAAAATCTCTCACGATGAAAAGCGTTTTTCCCTTTCCCTCTGCAAATCGACGATAAACCGATGACACATTCCCCTCAAGAGTTGTGTAACAAACACCTGTTTGGCATGAATCATCATAAAAGACTCCACCTTTAGAAAAAGGCGTCTTATCCATTTGGTTGTAAAAATTAGCTTTTGCCTTATTTGGTGCTTTTCCCATTTTCCAAAAATAAGTGCTATCAAAATACTCACTATTTTTTTTACAATCTAGAGTCTTTTTATATAAATCATCTCCACTAGTTTGAGACTCAAAAATACCTGCAGTATAGTCTAGTCGATCAGTGTAACTCCATAGCGGCTTAAGATCATAATCCTTGCATGTTCCGTCGAGATTTTTCCGTCCATTAAGCTGTGATAGAAAGCTAAGTTCAGAGCTTGGCCGGAGCTTGAAAAGATTATAACTCCACATCGAACCAACACATTGACTATTTTCAAGTGCCGTTTTTATATTTGCTGAATTTTTTGAAAATCGAATCATCGCCAAGTGCTCTTCGTCCAGTCCTGCAACCTGTATCCAAACGATATGGTTTGGCCTTGAACTAAAAGTATGGGGCTCAAGGTTGATAGTTCGAACCTTAGAGCATCCTGCAAATAACAACATAAAAACAAGAAATATTCGCTTCACATAATCTCCATGTATTGGGCTTTACTCGTTGCGCAAGCCTTAGCAATAAACTATTCTAATATAGAATGAAAAGCATTGGAAATGGTCTAAATTTAATGATTAAAGTCTTCCTGCTTGCCCTACTATTAATGGGCACTTTGACTCATGCCACTGAGATTAAGTCAGAGGGGATGATTTACACCCTAGAGCAGCTCTTGCTCGCCCAAAAAGAGCAAAACAAGCGATTAACAGGCATTATAAAATCTAATCGTAGCCTTCCAAAGACACTCGTTGGAAGCAAAAATGTTCGCCTAGATCACCTATTCATGAGAAATATTCTCCTCTACTCTGACCCAAAATATCTAGATTTAATAGGAAAGAATGAGTGTATGTTTTACTCGATGCTTGAAACAAATATTCTTCGAACTGCAGAAGGGCCAATAACTAATGTTCTTGTTACTTTCCAAAACAACTTTAAAAAGTGGCAGACAACTATTATATCAAAAAAAGATTTCCTCTCAGAGATTTACAAGAACAAATGTCAATCAAATGTAGAGTATCGAAAAAAGTTTTCGAGAAGAAGGATTGTAAAAAGTGTAATGGAACTCAACTTTCAAGTTCCTAAGTCAGAATCAGAGTGCAGTGAAATTTTATCCCATTGGCAAAAGAACCCTTACACCCCCTACCTTTGTAATATCCCAGAGACAATCCGCTGGGGAAAAAAGATAGAGTTAATGCTAAAAGAAAATAAAACTAGCTCAGCTCAAAAGTCACGCTTTAAAAATATTGTAAAAATCAAAAATCAACTTCAGACGGGCCTCAAATTTTCAAAGAGGACTTACCTCAACAACCTTTGTAATAATATCCAATCAGAAAAAAGTTTCTGTTCTCTCTACCTTCACGATGACATCTGGGGAAAGGTCATTAAAGAAGACGCTCCCGCCTACCTCATGAAGTATAACTGTAACCGTTACTATAAAAACAACGACGACCCTCTAACAATGCTTGGTAGCTGTAGACGCAAGATGTCTTCCAGTCCTGAGATTTGTTCTTACTCAATCGATAAAGAACTCTCTTCACTTTACCCGCGATCTCGTTGCGATCTAGGGTCTTCAGCTCTTAACGCATCTCATCTCATTACAAACTATCAGGATTGCCCAGGAAAGATGGACAGCGAGGCAATTACCAACACCTATCGAATCCTACGTCACTTTTATAAAATCGATGATTCGCCCCTCGATAAAGGATGTGATGAGAAACCTTTATTTAGTTTTGCGCAGCTTAATCTCGATTTTGCCTATAAGCAGGCATGGCCATTAGAAATTTGTTTTGATGATCGAATCAGTGAAAAGAAAACCTGCATTGCGTATGCTCCCGGAAAACTTGAGGGCTCGAAACTTTCAGAACCCGTAGTTGTTGCCTCAATCTTAAAGAAACTGGTAAGTGCCCCTCCCAACCTAAAGTGCAAACTTGTTCCTCAAAATAAGTTTTCATCAAAGCTTCTTGAATTTAAAATTGGGTGTCATATTATTTTCGATGAGAAACATTGCACCTCCCTCAATTGTCCCAAAGAAATTCGCTACAATAATAGAGTGGTAAAGGGGATTGAGTATCGAGGAATGCCAGTTTTTGATTATTTTGACAATAGCTACAGCAGAGGAAAATACTCGATTGCCGCAATTCTTGAAGAAGTTAAAAAGATTAAGCCTACCATTTTAAAGAACCTCACAGAAATAAACTACTACCTTGGTCTAGGAAAAGATGCAATTATTCACGGGGTTGGTTGTGTTGAAAACATCCTCCCCAGCTTCTTTGAAAAACGCAGTATCAACCAGTGTACACCAATGCCATTCATATTAGACGGAGCTATAAAGGATGGAAAGAACACTATGTTGGTGCTAAGAGCACCTATCGACGATGTTCACCACCCTAGACTAATTAATTGGAAAGATATCTTTACCGCTGTATCGAGCTACAGAAATATTCATCCTAATAAACAATGGGCCCTCTATGGCATTAAGAAGTAGTGCAATTCTACCATTGATTTTATGCCTATCATTTTCGGCATATGGAAAACTTCATGAGCTTGCAACCAAGCAGACTGTTGAAAATCTCCGCTATATTTCTAAAGATGGAAAAGTAACCTTCTATCAAAATACCTCTGGCACTCTTTACTACTCAACAAACTATAAAGTGAAGCCCATTTTAAAATCAACACCTGCGACTCAGTACAATCTGACGATATCAGCTCATAAAAAAGCTGTACTGATTGAGAAGAATGCCACTCAGTTTAACTTCCTGTCCATAAGAGCTCCCAGAGAGATTTATCTAGCAAAATATAAAAAAACCTCAGCGACTTTAGTGGGCCACGGCCTTAAGCCCCGCCTGCACCTGAAGGACAGTTGGCTCTCCTACTACAATGCCCAAAAGCGTGAATTACATTTTGTTGGCATCAAGAATCGTTCTTCGAAATTCACGATCAAGCTGCGAAATCAAGTCAACCCATACTACATTCCTTATGTGGTTATGCTTTCTGATAATCTTGTCCTTTTTACCGATATCAATATCAAGGGCATTAAAGGGATCATTCAATTTAATCGTAAGTCAAAAAAACTGTCTCCACTGGTGAAGAGTTCAAACCCACTCGAAAAAATCGAAATTTGTGCGAATGATCAACAATTATTTATAGGGATCTTCGGCCAGTCGCAGAGTAAGGTCGGTAGTTCAATTTCGTCCTATAAATATAAAAGTGAAGACATTTCAAAAAGAGACCTTATTTACGAATCTTCACTAAATGATATTGGAAATATGAAGTGCTCCCATAACAGCAAATTGTACTTTGTAAAACGAAGAGAAAAAAATGCAGTCGATGTAGCAGTCCTAGATCTAGTATCAAAAAAGCACTCTTTTCTCTCTGACTCAGGAGTTATTACACAGATCACTGAGATGGATGGAAAAATTTTAGCAGAGAGCATGGGGAAATATTTTTTGGTCGATGGCGACAACAACTTAGGCGACGATATCTGGAAGGGTGATGATAAAAAATAGTTTCATCATATTAAGTCTGATACTACCGTTGATCACTTTAAAAGCGGCAACTCACTATAGAGCAAAGGCACCTTATGAACTTGCGATAATGGCACAATCTCTTTCAGAAGAGTTGATGCCCAAAGAAGATCGCAAACAAATATTAAATCTTTTTGATGCATTCAATAATTTAAAGAAAGTTGATAAAACTGATTTCCTTATTCTTATCAAAACTGAAATTTTTAAAGAGTTTGCGTCACTTCACCAAAACAAAATAGCAAACCCTGGACTCAAGCTATCCTCAATCGAAAAAAGCTTAGGCAACTTAAGCATCAAGAGCTATGGGACTTTTTCCAAGTGGTTTATTGCTTCACTCAAAGCTGATGTTCGTCTCGCCTTGAAAGATCTGAAAACTATTAAGCGATTTAAAAAGGCCAGGGCGCGCCGGATCTTCAAAAAGAAAGTTTCTCACATTAATAAACTCTACGGCCTAGTTTCCAGTAATTCCCCTGAGCACTTTAACTCCCTAGTACTTTCTGCTATGCAGCGTGTACTTCAGAGAACTTATAATTTCATGCTATATATGGATCGCTTTTCCCACAATAAGAAGATTGACCAGCTTAATGGACCTATTTTCACTAGTGTAATAATTAAACCAAAGCAAGAACTTGAGGAGCTAGATCAGATTCTGGCACCCGTTTTCTCAAAAGAAGAAGAAAAAAATAAGGGCCCAAAGAAGTGGAGTCCCGCGGATGATATGACCTCACTGAGGCAAAAGAACTACAACGTTCCCACTCAACTCCCTGTCCCGATCAATGATTGGGAATATGATACAGAGGAGATAATTCAATATGTTGACTCAAACTATACTCCTCCCTCAAATCTTCCTACTTCCGTAGACGACTGGGAGCTCGTTCCTCAAATAGTACCTCTTGAGAAGAAAAGCGTTGTAGATCCTGAGGATGAATGGGTAATCCAGTAACACTTAACAAAACGGCCTTAGTCCCTCTGTGTGACATATCTTTACGGTTATCAAACCCTATTTGCCATGCTATATTTTTAACTTCGATCGCATAAATTTGAGGTACAAATGGCACTTTCCAAGAAACCATATAAGGGAACGAGAGATTTCTTCCCAGTCGATAAAAGAATTCAAGATTTCATGTTCAAAAACATGAAGCATACCGCCCACCTTTTCGGCTATGAATCCTATGATGGACCAATGCTCGAAGAAGTTGAGCTCTATAAGGCAAAGTCAGGAGAAGAGCTCATCAATGAGCAGATCTACTCTTTTACTGACCGCGGAAATCGCTTTGTGGCGATCCGTCCAGAGATGACCCCAACAGTTGCTAGAATGGTTGCGGGAATTCATAAGGAAGTGGCCAAGCCTATTCGCTGGTTCTCAATCCCCAACCTTTACCGATATGAGAGACCTCAAAAAGGTCGCCTCCGCGAACACTGGCAATTCAATTGTGATATTTTTGGCGCTCCAGGACGCGAGGGGGAAATTGAGATTCTTCAAGTTGCCGTAACCCTAATGGAAAACTACGGTGCCGATAGCTCCCAATTTGAAATACTTTTAAATGACCGTGCAATTGTAGATACAGTATTCACAGGGATGATGAAGTGTGACGAAGAAACAACTTACCGTCTCTACAAGATCGTTGATAAGGCCAAGAAAGTAACCGAAGTGGCCCTAGCAGACATGGTAACAAAGCTTGATTTAACAAGTGAAGCTGAAACTATTTTTTATCAATATCTCAAACTTTCAAATTTTGAAGATGCGATCAACTTCATTAGTGCTCATGGAGACCTTTCAAGCTCATTTCATGAATTTGTCTTAGGAATTAATGATCTTGATCTTCGAGAATATGTAAAGTACGACCCTACAATTGTACGTGGACTCGACTATTATACTGGCATTGTTTTTGAAATTTTTGACAAGAATCCGGCAAATCGCCGCGCTATATGTGGCGGCGGCGCCTAT
Source organism: Bacteriovoracaceae bacterium (assembly GCA_023146355.1). Classification (GTDB taxonomy): domain Bacteria; phylum Bdellovibrionota; class Bacteriovoracia; order Bacteriovoracales; family Bacteriovoracaceae; genus JAGLCH01. The sequence goes on from JAGLCH010000009.1 coordinate 12,066, forward strand.
GCAAATCTCTTAAAGATTTTTAATGAGGCCCCTATGCCCGGAGTTGGTTTTGGTCTGGGAGATGTCACACTTAGAGACTTTCTAGAAACTCATAAACTCCTGCCAAACTTAGAGACTGCAGAGAACGATATCTTTGTTACTTTCCAAGACCCTGCCTGCAGAGGAGAAGCTTTGAAGTTGGCCCAGAAGCTGAGAAAAGAGGGTGTTAAAGTTATCACCCATTTAGAACCGCTCAAATTTAAAAAGGTTTTTACTTTAGCAGCGAAAAAGGGAGTCAAGTTTGTCACCCTCATGGGAGATAGAGAACTGGAAGCGGCCTCTATCCAGGTTAAAAAAGTGGAGAGCAAAGAACAATTTGACTTTGCTCTAACAGATATAAAAAAAATAAGTGACCTAATCAAATAGGAATAAGAAATGGTTAAGCAAATAGAACAAGATAAACTACCAACTACTTTTGCCCCTCAAGAAATTGAGCAAAAATGGTACAAGATTTGGGAAGAAGGAAAATATTTTAAGCCGCGCAAGGGAAAGCAAAATGAAGCATATTGCATCATCATGCCACCACCTAACGTCACGGGTAAACTTCATGCAGGCCATGCATTAGACGTTGCCACTCAAGATACTCTCATCCGCTTCAAGCGAATGAAGGGATTTGAAACCCTATGGCTTCCAGGAATGGACCATGCGGGGATCGCGACTCAGTCTGTTGTAGAAAAAATGATCTACGAAACAGAAGGAAAAACCAAACACGATTTTGAAAGAAAAGAATTTATTGATCGTATTTGGAGCTGGAAAGAAGAGTACGGCGGAATTATCGCAAAGCAACAGCGATTTTTGGGTGCAAGTCCTGACTGGGACTACTCAATGTTCACAATGGACCCAGAGGCCAATGAAGCTGTTAGAAAATTCTTTGTTGATATGTACAATGAAGGAAAGATCTATCAATCAGACTATATTATCCACTGGGACCCGGTTCTTCAGTCAGCAATATCTGATGCTGAAGTTGACCACGAAGAAGTTCAAGGTGCCTTTTATAACATTCTCTACTCTGTGGTTGGAGAAGACACTAAACTGGAAATCGCCACTACCCGACCTGAAACACTCCTTGGAGACTCAGCAGTTGCGGTGAACCCTAATGATGACCGCTTCAAGCATCTTATTGGTAAAAAAGCGATTATCCCTTTTGTTAATCGTGAAGTCCCTATTATTGGTGATGAGCATGTTGATCTTGAAAAGGGGACGGGATGCCTCAAGGTGACACCTGGTCACGACTTCAACGACTTTGCAATTGGTCAACGCCACAACCTTGAAGTTATCAATATCCTAAATCTAGATGGAACACTTAATGATATCTGCCCAAGATTTGAAGGAATGGACTGTAAGCGTGCCCGTAAAGAAATTGTTAAAGCAATGGATGAGATGGGTACACTTGTAAAAGTTCAGCCCCATATGCACCAAGTAGGACACAGTCAGAGATCCAAGGCAATTGTTGAGCCAATGGTTTCAAAGCAGTGGTTCATGGATGTAAAAGAAATGGCAGGCGAGGCACTCCAGTCTGTCGAAAAGGAAGAAATGCGCTTCTATCCAAAAGGATGGGAAAACACTTATTATTCTTGGATGCGTGAACCTCGCAATTGGTGTATCTCTCGACAGCTTTGGTGGGGACACCGTATTCCAGTTTACTACTGCGATGATTGTGGCCATGAGTGGGCCCAAACAGATGAACCAACAATCTGTGAAAAATGTAAAACCACAAACTTCAAACAAGATCCTGATACTCTCGACACTTGGTTTTCATCAGGATTATGGCCGATGACTACTCTTGGTTGGCCAAACAAGGAGAGAATGCAAGAGCGTGGCTTTGATAAGTTCTTTCCGACAAATGTTTTGGTAACAGGTTACGATATCATCTTTTTTTGGGTCGCCAGAATGATGATGATGTCTCTCAAGGCAACTGGTGAAACTCCATTTGATAAGACATATATCCACGCGATTGTGAATGATAAGCTTGGCCGCAAGATGAGTAAATCTCTCGGCAACGGGATCGATCCCCTTGATACCATAAGTGAGTACGGAGCTGATGCTTTCCGTTTTACTCTTACTGCGGGATCTGGATACAATCGAAACCTCAACCTCGACCCAGAACGGATTGGAGGATACAGAAACTTCATTAATAAAGTATGGAACGCTTTCCGCTTTGTTGCTCCTACTCTTAACCTTGCCAATAATGAACTTCCTGATTCAAAAACTCTCCATCACCACGAGCGTTGGATTCTATCAGAGCTAAATACCGTCGCAGCAGAAATGAACAAGTCGATCGAAGAGTTTCGCTTCGATGATGCCTGCTCATCAATCTATCAGTTTGTTTATGACCGATTCTGTTCATGGTTTCTGGAATGCTCAAAAGGAGTACTAAACGGAGAAAACGAACTTGCTAAGATAAAAAGAGCAACAGTCCTTCGCTACTGCTTTAAAGAAATAGTCGCACTTCTCCACCCATTTATCCCTTTTATTACAGAAGAACTCTGGGATTACTTGAAGGAAGATGACGAAGATTTACTCATCGTTAGAGATTATCCTGAATTCACAGAGGCCCTTGTTTTTAAAGAAGATCAAGAACAAATGAGTAAGCTCATTGAAGTTGTAACTGCCGCTAGAAACTTACGTCAGAAGATGAATATCAAGCCAAAAGAGGAAGTTTCAATTGAACTTTTCACAACTCATAAGGAACTAATCGAATACTTTAAGTCTCAAAGTATGGCCTTTGAAGACTTGGCACGCGTAAAAGATCTAACTGTTTGTACTAAAGATTTCGAACGCCCTAAAAAGTCTGTAATGCTCGCCACAACTCATACTGAGGTATTCCTTCCTCTAGATGGTGTAATCGATTTAACAGCGCAAATTAGTCGCCTAGAGAGAGATTTGACCAAGACTAAAAAAGATTTTGAAAAGCTAAATAATAAGCTTTCAAATGAAAAGTTTGTTTCCAATGCGCCTGAAGAAGTTATTGAGAAGGTAAAAGCAGAAGCCGCTGCCTTTAAAGAAAAGATGGATTCCATTGTCGACAACCTAAAAAACTTTCAATAATATTTTAAATGGCATCCATCTGGATGCCATTTTTATTTGAGCCCTTGGATAATATCCACTAGATCAGTCATATTATCAATGGCAGTATTCTCTATGCTACCCAAGACCTTTGTGGGAATGGAACTCCTCGTCAATACGAGCTCTGGAGAGACTGCGAAGTGCTCTAATGAGAAACTCGCCCCTCCACTAGTGAAAGTGTATGCTTTACATCCAAGATAGGCCCCCAGTAAACCGGCCCACTTTTCATTTGTCACGATCGTTGTTGCTTCCAATGCAATAGTTTTAAATGTCTCTGGAGTTAGATCTGGAATGGGAATATATTTATTGCGATCATCAAGTTCGCCAATAAAAGACAGCAGTGTATCTTTCTCAAGCTTGTCTTCCTCTACTTCTATCTTCTCGAAATAAATTGCAAACTTCTCGTCGATAAAGCAGTCAAAAAAATCAAGCCACAACTTATTCTGTTCAGCACTCAATGATAATTTGTCTGCCATCACAAGGATATAGCTATTTTTTTTCACTGGTGCAGGAATAGAAACTTCATTCTCCCCTTCCTCGACAAGTCTGATTTTTGGAATGAGTGGTTTTTCAATTTTTACGCCCGCAACTTTTTCAGTAAATTCTATATCACTGATCGTAGCAAGAAGCTTTAGGTAGTCCACATCAGAGTGAGGTCGCCCTTTCATTTCAACTTTTTTTGTGAGAAAGAACTTGTTGAAACCTGTAGCGAACCCAATGCGCTCATGGGCATTAAAGGTAATTCCGAAGAATGCTCCCTTAAAGTCACCTTTGAGATCAAAAAAGTAATCAACATTAAAGACTTCATTTAAGTTATATGAGAAATGATGAATCCCCGCGAAGGATGATTTTTTCTTTGGAACCTCATAGCAATTAACCTTGAAAGGCAGCAGCTTGAAGACATTAAAGTTGCCCTCATCTACAAGAACATCAATTTCTAAACCCTCAAATGCATTGCGAAGCGCATGCAGCAAGGGAAAACATAAAAGGTTTTCTGCATTATCTGCTGAGGAGCGAATGAGGACCTTTTTTTTTACAAGAGCTTCATCATCAGACACTTTCAATTTCTCCAATCTGGTTACTAACAAAAAGAGTTGTAAAAAAAACAACAGCAAAAGGAAAGAAAATTAATCCCAATATAGGTATTACAAAAACAAAGCTGAACCCGAAGGCGGAAATGGTATAGGGCAGTATATTTTGTTTTAAATCCTCAATACACTCTGAAAATGACATCTCATGGCGACACCAGCTGTAATCTAAAAACTGAATTGCAATTAACAGACAAGAAAGGAAGAGAGATACTGGAATGAGGAACCCCGAAAGGCCACATACCGCTGCAATTGTTGCTAATAATGCTATAAAAAGGACCTTTTTGATCTCATTTTTTATAATGCTCCCCATTCGCAAAAACATCATTTTAATTGATTCTGAAATAGGCACAACCTTATCCTCTACCAATCGCTGTTCTGTTCTGCTGCTAATAAGGTCGCTGAACAGACAGGAAATTAAGGAAACAATTAGAATAAAGGTAAAGCTTGAAATGAAATAAAAGACCAAAAGAACAACACCACCAATCATCCATACAACTGCATCAATAATCCATGAGCTTGAAGAAAAGAAACTCGATATCCACGTCTCAGAAGCACTCACGGCCTCGTATAGTGCAAGTCCCCCCATGGCAAAGTAAAGCGCAATCCCTATGATCACTGGCAATAGGGAAAATAAGAGAATCAACTTGTCACCAAATATAATCCCTACAGACTGATTAAATACTTTTAAAACTCTACCCATTAAAACCTCTTCGCAAAAAATAAAACCTTGCTAGAGTATATTGTCAGAGTAATCTTGATGGCAAGAGGTCAGTGCGTGAACAACCTTAAGGTATTCTCCCTTGTGATACTTAGAAAGTAGTTCTTTTATAAGATTTTTAGATTCTTGAGGCTCGAAATCACTATTATATAATAGGGTGACAAAGTCGTGTGCGACTATAAAGACTCTAGACAAAAGAGATAACTCCTTAACCATGGCCCTTCCGCTATTACTTTGTGACATTAATAG
>JAGLCH010000090.1 GCA_023146355.1 Bacteriovoracaceae bacterium
TTATAGGTCAATCGCTCTTCTGGAAATTTTCTAATTGTAATCGTACAGCCATCAATAGAACAGGGAGGGATAACAGCATGTACACGAGAGCCATCTCGTAAACGCGCATCAACGTATGGCGTTTTTTCATCAATCCTACGGCCGATAGGTGCCACTATTCGTTCAATGACATTTAATACTTGTCTATCATTTGTAAAAATAACATCTGAAAGTTTGAGCTTGCCCGCATATTCGTAATAAATTTTACTCGGTCCACAGACCATGATCTCAGTACACTTTGGATCAGATAAAAGGTCTTCGAGTGGCCCTAACCCCAATGCCTCATCAATAATTTCTTTAACAATTTGATTCATATCTTCACGGGACTTCAACACTGCTTTTGTATCTTCTTTCCCTAAAAGCTCGACTACAAGCTTTCTTGTTTGTTCTTTCAAGATAATCATTGCTTTTGGATCACTATCGTCCGCAGCATTTTTCATATCCATTTCTTCAACAAGCCCTTTATGAATTCGAGATTTTAAATCTGTCCAAATGTTTTTTGATCCACCATTTTTAGTGTCCCCATTATTAGAGGAAGGTCGCTTACCTGCATCAGCAGGCTTATTGAGCTTTTCTAGTGTCTTCAAAACATTTTTTTGAATCAGCTTTCTTGCGCACTCAAGAACCCCTTTTGCAAAAGGGCTTGTTGGCAAAATTGTCATTAAAGCTTTTCCCTTATTAAGAGATGCAACACATGACTGATCATCCTTGGGAATAACTGCAAATACAGGCTTCCCTACCTGTCGCCCAACAATATCGGGGGTTACAGGGTGACCTTTTTGATGTTGATTGAGTACCAACTGAATCATATCTTTTGGAAAGAGCATGGTTACAAGATCCTGATACAATCTCTTCGTTTGATTAACGGCAAGAATATCAGGAACAGTAACCATGAAAATAAGCGTTGAATACTCTAAGGCCTTTAATGCCATCTCATTTAGATCACTTCCACAGTCAATTACCGTTAGAGGAAAAATATTCGTTACTGCTTTAAGAGTCTTCCCTAGCCCCTCAACATTTATCGTTTGAGTTGCTGTTGGATCATTTGGCAGCCCTACAAAGGAGACATTTTGAGGATTACCTGCGAGAAATGGCTGAAGAGATCTGGGGTCGATGGCACCAGAGAACTCAGACAAGTCCTTAAGATTTTTTTTGGGTTTCAGTCCAGTAATTATATTTTGGTCACCACTGGCCTTCTGATCAAAGTCTAGTAGAAGAACTTTTGCTCTAGATTCCCTTGAAAAGCCATATGCTAAATTTGCAGCAAACTGAGACTTACCAACTCCACCTTTTCCGCCAATTACGGCAATTACATGTCCTGCCACAGCTTCCTACCTTCTTCTCTTTCGAAACTTACGTTTTATATCTTCAGTTCCGGTTGATGCAGACTCAATAATTTCTGGAGTTATGAACACAACGAACTGACTTTTATTGCTTAAATATGATTTTGATCTCAGGAAATTAAATAGGGGGGTACCATTTTCATACTCATCTATCCCATAGGGTGGGTTTCGATCGAAACCTGTAGAAGTTTTATTGATAACAATACCACCAACTACCGCTGATTCTTTTGACTTCACGACCATCTCTGTAGAGATGTTGTTTGAAAGAGTCTCTGGTGGATCTCCAATATTTGAACTAACACTTACACCAATTTTGAGATCAATCTTTTCATCTGCTAAAATAGATGGAGTTACGCCAAGACTAAATCCACTGACTGCGGTCTCTGATTTAGTAAAATCTCCTGTACCCAATGCAAAAGGCCGGGAAGACTCTTTACTAATTTTCCCCTCGACCTTATTTTTCACGACAAGGATTCCCGATTGGATAATTCGCGCATGCCCTGCGTTTTTAGCAGAAGATAGCTTAGGAAATAAATTTGAAATAGTTGCGGTAAGAGTCGAACCTCCAGACTTCGTTGTAAGTCCTCCTCCTGAACCTCGACCAATTTGAATTTCCCCTCCTGAGCCTGACATTAGCGGTGCCCATTTAAATCCGAAAATTTTATTGTAGTCTTTTGAAAGCTCGACAAATTGTGCCGTGATTTTAATTAATTTTGGAATTGGTGCAGGCTTTCTCTTTTTGTTCACTGAGATGAAGTTTTGAAGAATATCTTTTTTTACTGCCTCAACCGCCTGCTCCTGCTGTGCTAAACTCATAATATTTTCAGGAAGGTAAGCTGCTGCAATATTATATGCCCTCGTTTTCATTGCATTAGATGAAACAAATCCCTCGAGCCAAAAGAGCTTATTCACGATTCGAGTACGCACATTTTTCATTCCATTGGCCTGAATTTCTTCTTGCATTTTCTGAGCAATTACACGCTGAGTATGAGGAGATAGCTCAACAAGACGTATTACTTCTTTAAATTTTTCGTTATTCAAGATCACAACAACTTTTCCAATATCGCTTGGTACAACAATCTTCCCACCGACATAAATGCTGTCACCTTTTATTCCAATCTCAAGTCCCTCGACATCACCAATAAAACTTTTCAGCTCTTGAACTAATTTTGATAAATCATTTACTGTTACACGAACCATGAACTTGGCCTTAATATCTCCTGCAACATCACGAATAATAACTGATGTTTGCCCGGCCTTGAGACCCTTAAGTGAAATCTGACGCTTCTGTGGGATAAGAACATGGCGCAAGACAGAGCTATTACCTACTTGAACATTTGTAGATGCATTAAAATCATATTTCTCGATATGATCGATGCCCATAATAACTTCAATATCCTTTTCGATTACACCTACAGTTTTAACATCCTGCCCATACAGGGTAAGTGAATACAGAAAAAAAAAGGAAAGGAAAAATATCGTTTTTATCATGCGCTACCTTCTTCTTTGCTGATACTTTTGCTTGAAGTATTGCTTAGCATCCTGACGGTCTTCAGGATTTAGGATCTCAAAAATTCTAGTGGCGCCCGTTTTAACTTGTCCACGGTCATTGTTATTTCTTAAGCTAAGAAATGGTCTAGCATTACCAAACGTTAATAGATAAGTTAGTTTTTGGACTTCGTTTGGTGTGAGCTCAAGTGTTACCGTGTTATATTTTGTGTATGTATTGAGATTCATTTTTTTGATAACTTCTGGTGTTTTAATCCCCATGATTGGAATGGAGTTTGTGATATTAAAACCAGTGGATAGGACTATTACGTCCTGAAGAACTGTTTGTACTTTTTGCTTATCTTTTCGACCCGGTGCAAATTCGATTGCAGCAAGAACGTCAACGCGGTCACCTGGCTTTATTAGTTTACTTACGGCCTCTTGATCACTGATCGTAATGGCCATTGCTCTTTTTCCAACACTAATTTGGCGAGCAAGCCCTGTTTTTGTACCAGGATAAGTAATACGTGGTTTTGTAATATATTCACCCTTCAAGATTGGTACCGTTGCAATGGTATTTTCAATTTCCTTTATTGATTTAATCCCTCCGGGTGGAAAAAACTTTCTTGGGATAACAGTAGTTGCAACTTTCGAGTCATCAATTAGTTCGAGCTCTTTAATATCTACCTTCGCTCGCACAATTGGAACAGGAGTCCCATACTTAGAGATTAAATTTGCTTTTTGATCTTCAATATAAGTGTGTACTAGTAGCATTGCGAGACCGGCAAGGATCAAAGCAAAAGTAAACGAACGTGTATTCATAAAACCGTACCTTTAATAATTGTAAAAAGGGGGGGGATCTTTAACTTATTGTATCAAAGGTTACGAGAATTATTAGAAAAGGTACAATTGTGCCTACCTAAGCTACTGATTAGTGATTGCACAGGCGGCATTACTTGACCCTTCCTGTACAGCATGACGATAATTGCCTTTATTCGTGATGTAGTAAAAGTTTCCACAGACACCATACATTGTAAAAACTTTAATAAATCGACTTTTCTGATCAGCGTGATTATATGGCTCCTTGCACTCATCATCGAGTTCACCTGCCATCAGAGAGTTAACCTGATAGCATGGAGCAACAGGCTGATTGCCATTGATTATTTCATCAGTCCACCCGATGGAAAACATCCCAATCCCTTTCATTCCAATACTCTTCAGGTTCATCACAGTACGTGAAAGCGGCAGTGTAGAGTTCCCCTTTATGGTGTGATAAAAATAACCTCGGGCAGATTTCTGCTGGTTAATAGATCCATTTATGGCCCCTGCGACAGTAAACATAAGAGATAATAGACCAATGAGAAACGGAATAAAAATAACGAATTCCATCAGCGCCTGACCATCTTCTCGCCTAGCAGCCATTATCGAAAAACGTGGAGTTTTTTCCACACGCACCTCCACTCTCACTCATACTCTTACAAACTCTATCAGCGCAAGTGGCCCTTGTTGGCTCTCTTCCAAGAAAGGATTCAGAAGTCATCTTGAGGGGTGCGCTTCCGCCAAACATGTTTGGTATTGAAAATGGTTGTTTAAACTTAGCATAGGTTCCAACATAAGCAGATCGCCCTCCAAAGTTAGGGTGGTTCACTTTCAGGGTAGGAATAGTATTTGGCATAAATTTGGGTAAATTATAACTATCGAAAACCTTCTTTGCCTGGCCAAATGCACCATTGTCAGCACCGCCAGGGGTATTTGAATTATTGTCGTAAACTAAATAAGCTCGACTGGCCATAAAGTTGGCGTAGTGAACAAGGTAGCCATTTGTTGCATTGAGACCAAAGCGGATAATCATCACCATAAAGGAGAATATAAAAATAAAGCTGCACAAAAACTCAATTGTTGACTGCCCACTCTCTAGTGAATGTAAATGTCTATTCCCATCCATATCCATGCCATCATGATAAGAGGAGCAAAGGGAAACTTTGTCCCGAGGATACCCTCTAATTTTAAACTTTTTTCACATATTGATTGTAATACTTTTCGCCAGCTCTTTACAAGACTCGTAATAAGCAGAATCGATCCTACCAATAGCACGACATATAAAAGCTTGATGGTAAATACTTCGTGAAGATCTGTGGGGATCAGTAGATAGAGCATTGTAAGATATTTTGCATCTCCTCCCCCCATAATCCTAGTGCCACCTGGTTTAATTTTAAAAAGAAGAAATCCTAATGCAAAGATACCAATTGGATAATGCAGATGGACGAGCTCAAGTTGATATCGAGCAGGTATTGCAAAAACCAGTACGGCCATCAAAATGAGGTTGATAAGGTGCCACCAGTTAGATATTTTTCGAGTTCTAAAGTCGATAATACCCACAGTCAGTATTTCAAAAGCTATAAGAGTGAATAGATAAGGGTTCATCATTGGTTTGCAAACCCAGTGAAGAAACATCCCTGATCACATACTCCACTTGTTAGGTGCTGGCTCAATACATATGTTAGGCTGCCACTGGTGTCACCCATTGTATTGGTCAGCGCTTTAACAAGATTAACGCTAATTAATGTCATGAATGCGAATAAGAGCAGGTATTCAACCATGGCCTGCCCTCTACTTGATGAAGCTCTCATATATATGAATGTAGCATGAAAAGTGGGAACGAAAAAAAGGCGGAAATATCCGCCTCAATTTATAAAATTTTTTTCTTTTAGATAGTTGTCTTTAATGGACACCATGCACTACATTGCTTCAACAAAACCTTCTGCTTTACCAAAAACTTTAGTTGTAATTGCATTTAGCTTTGCTGTCGCCACATCTTTAAACTTAAAGACGATGAGAGCAACAACTGCTACCAGCAAGATGTACTCTGTTGATGTCTGGCCATCTTCATCACACAGATAGGCCCAAAAATCTTTAATCATAATTCTCTCCTAGTACTTACCACAACTTACGGATCGGAATCCTTAGTGGAAAACTTGAGAATAATTTTCACTACCTCTAAGTTTAACGCATGACAACAATCAATGCAAATAATGCCCTAACCCGTTGATATATCATTTCAGGGGAAAAATTCCCGCCAATGATTTATGGATTTGTTCCTATCCATAATAGTGTTATAATATTTCTACGGTTTCGGGTTGAGACAAATTTATATATCTTCGCCCCTACAAGTATTTTTTTGGGAACGATCCCTGATTGCGGTGTGCAAGCTCGCCTTGAGTAATCATGAAGCGAGAAGCCTTATGCAATTATCATTGTGCCCACCTGTCATATGACGGGCGGAAGATCAAAACTTTACCCGAGACTCTTTAAAATTGAGCCGCTTACTGAGCGGCTTGATTTCTTTTTCTTACATCTCAATGCATTGCTCAAAACATAGTATTCTTGACACGTTACAGATTTTTCTGCACCATATTAATATGGAAACACAAAACTACATGACACAGAACTCGACTCAATGGATAGAACATCTAGCACTCGAAGAGATCAACATGGATGAATCTCAGGTAATTAGCTTGAACAATCACCTTAATCCATCGATTTTATTAGAAGAGTCCTCTATCGATTTTGTAGATGGTCTACGCGATAGATTTGAGTTTTATGTTGGTAAGTTTAATCAGTACCGCGGAAGCAATGAGGGCGGATCTCAAATCCGTACCTTTAAAATTTCAGGTACCGTTAATGATTTTATGCTTTTTAGAAATTCACTTCGCCTTATTGTCGCTCGCAAGGCCAATGACCTAATAACGATTGGCTTTCTTTCGAGTGAGGGTGGGCTATATTCTGCACGGCTGACAGGACAACACCAACCAAGCTCTGCCCCCCACGAAATAAATGCCCACCTCGGACCTTTCAATAAAATCTCATGGAAGTTTATGGGGGACGAGATTGAAATTGACGCAATGGTGAAGCACTACCTTTCTGAATTCATCAGGAAATCTGCTAGATAAATGTCACACCACCACCGGCCTGTACCCGCTTGCTACTGTTATCAATTCCGCCGAAGCGCTGATAGCTAAACTCCAAAGACTCTTTGATTGATGGCATTTTGATATTGAGAGTTCCTTCAATATTTTTCACATCAAGTTTATAAAAGAGATCTCCACCACCATAGTTCGAAGTTGCCGATACCACATAGGGGAAAAACCATCTGCCCTGAGTAACAAGAGACTCCCCTTCTCCAAAAACTTCACAATAAGTTTTTGCAAAGTCATAGGGTGACATAATATCACTAGAACTCACTTGATACAGCCGATTTGAGGCATCTTGCTGAAAACAAAGATCCATCAGCATTGCTAAATAATAGACATCCAAATGCCCTGTACGGACATAAGCATCCATGTCTACAGACTCATTATTTTTAATTGTTTTTTGCATCCGCTCAAACATGCTCATCTGATTGGCGTTATTAGTGCGTCCATAAAAGTTGCAGCATCGAAAGATTAAATAATTGAGAGAGGTTTTTTGAATGTAAAATTCAGCTTGAGCTTTTGTTTTTCCCAAGACAGTTGTTGAATCTGGAATATCCATTTCAACGTATTCTTTATCTTCCCCGCCAAATACGTAGCATGAAGAGATAGAAACAATTTGTGACTTATAACGCTGACAATACTCAGCAACATTAAACAGACCCATAGTATTCAGAGAATCTGCTAATCCGTCTGAATTGGCACAGTCATTAAGGCCCGATAGACCTGCGCAATAGATGGTAACATCTGGCTTAAACGCAAATAGTACTAATTGAATTTCATCTTTTACGAGAACATTACAGGGAACTGTAAGCACTCCTTTAATTTGAGTAGGATTATCTTTGTAGGTTCCCACAACGCGATACTTATTCTTGAAGAACTCAGCTAGGTTGGCCCCCACAAAAGAGGAGATTCCGATAATTAAAATAGTTTTTTGTTGCTCATTAGTTTCCATTTCTTATGTATCGGAGTATTTGAGTAACATCTTGAGATTATTGGTATTAACTAATATCTTTGATTCATTTCAGGTTGGATCACAAAAAAAGGCCACGCTTCATTCGAAGCGGTGGCCTTTAAAAAAACTATTGAATCAATTTAAGTGCTACATTCGGGAACTGGTTTGCTTGTGATAATACAGAAGCCCCGGCCTGTATTAAAATGTTGTTTCTTGCCATCGATGCGGTTTCAGATGCCACATCAACATCTCTTATTCTTGAATTAGCTGCACTCAAGTTCTCGTCAGTGACACCAAGGTTATTAATGGTAGATGACAATCTGTTCTGTAGCGCTCCCAGATTTGACCTAACACCGTTGACCTGAACCAAAGCATCATCGAGTTTCTTAAGTGTAACTTGTGATCCTTGCTTCGAACTGATCGATTCTGCTGAAAGCCCAAGGGAAGCGAGTGTCGCGTCCGCTGAAGTTCCGTCGTATCGAAGTCTGTCGAGTACTGGATCATTGTTGACACCAACTTGGAATTCGAGCATTCCGCCTGTTCCATCGAGTAGCTTAATTCCGTTGAACTCCATCGATCTTGCGATACGGTCGACTTCCTCTTTAAGCTGTTGAAATTCGATATCACTGAATTCACGTTCTGTATCTCCAATTGTGTCTGAGGCTGACTGCACTGCAAGTTCTCTAAGTCGAATAACGATGTTAGATACTTCACTCAGTCCACCCTCAGCAGTTTGTATAAGGGAGATCGCGTCATTGGCATTTCTTTTTGCCTGACGTGTTCCTCTGATCTCTGCTCGTAAGTTTTCACTAATCGCCAATCCAGCTGCATCATCTCCGGCGCGAGTAATTCTCTCACCTGAGGAAAGTTTCCTAAGGTTTGCATCTAAGCGAGCCTTAGTATTTCCCATATTTCTCTGTGCAGATAGTGACGCTACGTTTGTGTTAATTCTTAAACCCATTTCTAACTCCCGTTAAACATACCAAACCTCCTGTTCTATACTTGAAACTTCCGTGTCTCAAAAAGTTGTTATTAACGAACTACCAAGTCCATTTTGTTTTTTTTTGCGGTTATCCGCGTGATTCAAACGATCAAATAGTTTTTTTAAGTATTCATATTTTTAAGTGACCAGCACTTGCAGGTGAAATGACCACTGTGTGCATTGCTATCCGGTTAATTCAATCATTCTGTTCTCCATGCCTTCATTCACTAATTAAACTCAAACTTCTTACATGTTCGCTGCAGACTGAATTAGTTGCAGTGCATTCTTTGAAGAAGAGTTAGCTTGAGATAAAACTGAAGTTCCCGCTTGAATGAGAATATTGTTCTTAGTAAGTTCTGCAGTCTCTGCAGCGATGTCGGCATCTCTTACTCGAGAATTGGCAGCGGAGAGATTTTCAATACTTACTTGGATATTATTGATGGTCGACTGAAGTCTATTCTGAAGAGCACCGAAGTCAGCTCTAATTCCAGATACAGATACGATGGCCTGATCAATTGATGACAGTGAGTTCTGTGCAGAAATTTTATCAGCAACAGATGCCAAATTTAGGCCAAGGGCAGCAACATTTACGTCGGCACTTGATGCATCGAATGTCAGTCTGTCTGTAATAGGGCTATTTCTTGTTCCAATTTGAATATCAAATACGGCACCCGTACCATTGAGAAGAGGAACTCTATTAAATTCGGTAGAGTTTGCAATTCTATCAACTTCTTGAGTCAATTGCTCGAATTCAACATTTAGAAATTTTCGCTCAGTTGCCCCGATAGTATCAGAAGCTGCCTGTACACTAAGCTCTCTAAGTCTGATTAAGATATTAGAAACCTCGGTAAGTGCGCCCTCTGCGATCTGAACCAAAGAGATACCATCTTCGGCGTTTCTTTGTGCTTGTCCTAGGCCTCTAATTTGAGCTTTAAGATTTTCGGAAATGGCTAAACCGGCAGCATCGTCTCCTGCACGGTTAATTCTTTGACCTGACGACAATTTCTGTAGTGTCTTGTCCATTGCTAGCCTAGTCTTACTCAAATTCCTTTGAGCATTCAGCGATGCAACGTTGGTGTTAATTCGAAGTCCCATGATATTCCTCCTAAAAATGGGTCTAGCAAAATTCCTTTCTGCTAGTCAGATATTCAAAACATTTAAAGCTGTCCTGCAATACCTTCTGACTGACTTATCGCCACGCATCGCATTTTCTTTAGAAAAAAATGACTTTATTTTAGTCAGTGTCAG
>JAGLCH010000091.1 GCA_023146355.1 Bacteriovoracaceae bacterium
ACTGGCTTTCAAACCGAGATGGAGAAAAGACTACTCACAGTATTAGACTAGAGCTTGGTGCAAAATTTAAAATGGCAAAAAATGCATTTGTAAATGTTGGTGCCATTCATGAGAGAAATTCAATAAAATTCTCAGGTGCAATTGACAGTGACAAGGAGCGCTACAGCGGCCATGCAACTGGAGATACTCTTAAGTCAAATGCGACAGCTGGACTAGCTACTCTTTCATACTGGTTTTAATTAGAAATATTTATTTATCATATTAGGGCCTCCAACATGGAGGCCTTTTTTGTAATTGATTAAAGCACTCACAAATCCTGCCCTCCGACAAAAAAGCTCAAGTAATTAGCCTATTCTGCCGATACTGTAATTTGAGAGCAATCAACTAAAGAAGGTGGAGATATGAAGAAATTTATTTTGGCCATAATCGCAATTCTCCCATTATCTATATTCGCTGATGTAACAAAGTGGAACTATGGACATGGAGAAGAGGCCTATCGTGACAGTGCGCTACAACCATCAGATCGAGATCTCGCTTCAGTGAAAAAAGATCCAATGCATAATTATATGGACCTAGACTTTTACTCAAACAAAAATATCACGCACTTTGAATATGAAATCAGTGATGACCTAGGAATAGGGCAAGAGCAAGAACAAGACTAATAAAGTTATATTATTTGAATAAGGCAGTACAGAGCGTGCTGTCGGATATTTTTAGATCTTCACAAATTTCAATTCTCAGAAGAAAAACTAGATCCTTTTAAAAACCTGCCCAGGAATTATAATCATAAGCGCCCCAATAATCAGAGATAATAAGTAGCTCAACTGCCCTGCAGATGAACCCGCACTTGTAGAAGAAGCAGCACAGTTATTAACAGGAATCGAAGTTAGGCCGAACTCTTGACGATGAAGAGTGATTTCAACTATTTCTTTCATCCCGTCAATATCATCAGCAGACAATCTAGAAATGCCCTCCCCCTCCAGAGGGATGATATCACTCTCTTGGAATTGTTGTAGCATAATATCATTTGGAACAATTTCATTCATAATACCCTGTTTTTGAGTATGACCAAGGCCTATGGTATGCCCTAATTCATGAATAATTGTATTGTAGAGAAGGTTATCTACGTTATTGAATAAATCTTCATTATTGCGGTTTAAAATAATTTCAAAGGTCTGATAGTATTTTCCCACTTGGTGTCTAATCGCAACTCCTAGCGTTTCCTCGGCGGTATATCCTGTCTCTCCTTCAATATCAGAAGACCAGCGTACAGTATTCACCATAAGAGCATTTTCACTCAACTCCCATATATCTTGATCCACCTGTTTCTCCCACTCATTGAAAGACCTTTCAAGCAGCCCATTAAGGCGAGAGGATTCGGCGTTATCAGGATCGAGAACATGTACCTTGAGAGGAAACTTCTCCCAGTAAAACCCCGACTTAAAGTCTTCCGTTTGCTCATAAGCAAATACCTCTATTGAGGCCGTGAAAATAAGAATAATGGAGAATATAAATTTTAACATTATTACCCTTTG
>JAGLCH010000092.1 GCA_023146355.1 Bacteriovoracaceae bacterium
CTAAATAGAGACGACAGAGCTTTCTCTGCTCATCATTACCAATTGCTAGAATTATTCTTTTCATAACTCGCTCTCAAGTTGTTAAATCTTTACCTATACTCATATAGGAGTGGAGGGGGATAAATTTAAATTAAGTTATGTAAAGTAATGAAATATAAAGGGAAGAGTATAAGTAAGCGAATATAGGCGAAAAGAAGGCCTTCTCTTAAGCTTGCCATATTGGGCAAGTTATGCTATTGTTCTGATATGAGAAGAGAATATAAAGTAAAATTAACAGTTAATAAAAAGAGTATTTCAAAAGTTATTATTGATGACCACTATGAAGAAAACCACAGTGAAAGCATTGATGATGATATTATTCTAAAGCTCGTGAAAGACTTAGATAACCGTCTATTTGAGCCTATTGATAACAAAACCCCTTTTAAATACTTTCTTACTGACTCTCTCTTAAATGACAAACCATATCGCTTAATATGGCTCCTAGAAGAGGACAACATCTATATCGGGGTTATAAATGCATATAGAAGGAGTGAATAATGAACTGGCCAAGTAAAAAAGAAATTGAACGTATTTCAAAACTTGCAAAAAAAAAACAAGGGACCTTGTTACTATCTCCTACGGCAACACCTCTTGAAAAACTAAGGTGGGATATTTGCCAGCTATTTTTAAAATATAAAATGGATAATGATCTCAATCAAAAAGAACTCGCGATTGAGCTTGAGATCGATGAAGCTAAAGTGAGTAAAATTCTTCACCATCGCATTAAAGGGTTCTCTACGGATCGTTTAGTAAAACTCTGTTGTAAAATAGACCCGAGCTTATCGCTTAAAGTTAGTTAATATTTAGGTGGCCAAATCACCTAACTGTCCGAAACTAATATTTATCTACTGATTTATTTAAATTAAGTTATGTAAAGTAATGAAATATAAAGGGAAGAGTATAAGTAAGCGAATATAGGCGAAAAGAAGGCCTTCAACAAGAAGGCCTTCTAAAATATTACTGAGCGTAGTACACTTGGTAGTAGGTTGGTTCCTCAAGGATGTTTTCCACCTCTTGTTGAACTGTCTGGCGCTCGTGAGAGTTTAGCCAGGCCTCCCAAGATTCTATGTTTTCCCAAGTTGAGATAACCATAGTCTTAGAAGGATCATCCTTGTTAATCAAGGTCTCACCTTTTACGTAGCCGGCCTGTTTCTCCGCTAGTCCTCTGAGTTGAATCAGAAAAGGCATTAGCTTTTGCTGACTTTCAGGAGTAACTTTTCTATGCATAATAATTTTAACGTGCATCACCTTCTCCTTATTTTTCTACTACATTTTTCCAAGTACTGCGAGTAGTACACCTGCAGCGATAGCAGAACCGATAACTCCAGCAACATTTGGTGCCATTGCATGCATTAGTAGAAAGTTCTTTTTATCGTATGTCTGACCAACATGTTGTACAACACGGGCCGAGTCAGGTACTGCAGAAACTCCAGCGGCACCAACGAGTGGATTGATTTTATTCTCTTCTTTAAGGAATAAATTCATAAACTTTGCAAATAGAACACCACTTGCTGTTGCAATAACAAATGATAAAGCACCAAGTCCAAAAATCATCAGTGACTGCGGAGTCAAGAATGTTTGTGCTTGTGTTGATGCACCAACTGTAATTCCAAGAAGAATTGTTGTTGTGTCAATCATTGTGTTGCGAGCAGTATTTGCAAGTCTTTCAGTTACACAACTCTCTTTAAGTAGGTTTCCGAAAAATAACATTCCAAGTAAACTCACCGCCCCAGGGGCAATCAAACAGCTGATCAAAAAGGCAACAATAGGGAAAATGATTTTTTCCTTTTTTGAAACCACGCGAGGTGCCTTCATTCTCATCAGCTTTTCTTTCTTCGTTGTTAGAAGTTTCATGATTGGTGGCTGGATAACTGGTACTAAGGCCATATAAGAGTAGGCCGCAATCGCAATTGGTCCGAGTAATTTCGGTGCCAGCATGGAAGAGAGGAAAATGGCCGTCGGGCCGTCGGCGCCTCCAATGATGGCAATTGCACCAGATTCCTGCGGAGAGAAACCAAGATATATCGCGCCTATGAATGTTAGGAAAATACCTGTTTGAGCGGCGGCCCCCAAAAGAACTAATTTTGGATTACTTAGCATGGTGGAAAAGTCTGTCATAGCACCAATACCGAGGAAAATAATCGGCGGGTAGATACCCAGCGAAACACCTTGATATAGGTAGTATAAGACAGATCCTTCGTCATATACGCCAAGCATTAGTCCTTGCATTGGAGGAAGATTACCAACTAAAATACCAAAACCAATTGGTACTAGTAGTAATGGCTCGTAGTCTTTGACAATTGCCAAGTAGAGAAAGATAAAGGCAACAAAAAACATTAGGACATTGAGTCCTGAAATGTGCATGAAGCCAGTACCATTGATTATGCTATCTAAACCCATGGTGCCTCCTAGCCAATTATCAACAGTTGTTCGCCTTGAGCAACATTGTCACCCTCGCCGACAAGAACTTTGAGAATAGTTCCAGCTGTTTCTGCGGTAATTTCATTTTCCATTTTCATTGCTTCCATTACGAGAACTTTTTGACCTATTTCAACCTTGTCACCTACGGCAACAAATAGACCTTTAATTAGTCCAGGTATTGGAGCTTCTACTCCACCTGTCGCTGTACTTTGAGGTGTACCTGCAGATGGAGTTGTTGCTCTCGCTGGTGCTTGCTTATATGCAGGCTTCATTTCAGCATCACTTGGCATAAGGCCTGGAAGTGGCATGTTTTTTATCTCATTAATGTTTACAGTGATCTCTTTTTCATCAACCTCAACAGTTGCTGTATCGAGGCCGACTGATTTTACAATCACTTCAATGTTTTTATTATTGATTGTTAAATTATATTTTCTCATTGTTTACAATCTCCTTAGAGGTAAATTTTGTCTTGAGGCAAGAACCTCTCCATGCATCGCTTGCTTCCACGAGCGATCAGATGGAGCATTTTCATCCCAAGTAAATTTTTGATTCTGCTCACCATAGGTTTGGTCCATATGTATGGCCAAAGCGATGGCAATCATTATTTCTTCGTCATTGCTTTCAGCTTCTTTTGGGTCGGCGTTAACCATCCCCGAGTTTGCATTTTTCTTAGAATGATCAATCTCAAAAAATGCAAGTACCTTTGGAAGTACTGCTATATAAAGACTGATCAAAATAAGACCACTAAATACAACTGAAACCCCTAAGATGCTGAACGTTAGTGCGTTGAAATCACCAATAAATAGGTTATCCCAACTTATGTTCATGGCCTCTTTCATTTTGTACCTACCTTATAAAGGGATATTTCCGTGTTTTTTCATAGGATTTGTATCGCGCTTATTTTTGAGCATTTCAAGAGACTTGATAATTTTAAATCTAGTCTTTGCAGGATCAATAATGTCGTCGATATAACCTCTTTCTGCTGCACGGTAAGGGTTAAGGAATGCCTCTTTGTATTCTTCTTCTTTCTCAGCAGTGTACTTTGCTGGGTCCTCAGAAGCTTTTGCTCCACGAGCAAATAGGATTTCACTTGCGCCTTTCTCTCCCATAACTGCGATCTCAGCAGTTGGCCATGCGTAGTTGATATCTCCTCTGAGATGCTTTGAAGACATAACACAATATGCTCCACCATAGTTTTTACGTGTGATGATTGTGACTTTTGGAACTGTTGCTTCAGCATATGCATACATAAGCTTTGCCCCGTGACGTATTACGCCCATGTATTCTTGAGCTGTTCCAGGAAGGAATCCCGGGACGTCTACAAAAGTAACAATAGGGATATTAAAACAATCACAAGTTCTTATAAAGCGAGCTGCTTTACAGCTTGCATTACTGTCAAGCACACCTGCAAGAAATTTTGGTTGATTGGCAACAATACCAACAGCTTTTCCACCATATCTTGCAAAGCCAACAACAATATTAGGTGCATACTCAGGTTGAGTCTCAACGAAGCGGCCATCATCAACGGTATTTGTAATAACTTCTTTTATGTCATATGCCTGATTCGGATTGTCAGGAATGATTTGGCTAAGCACAGGTGTTGCTCTATCAACAGGATCATTTGTCGGTACTATTGGTGCATGCTCAACATTGTTTGATGGCATATGCTCAAGGATCGACTTTATGTAGTTAATTGCATCAACTTCACTATCTGCGCCGTAGTGGATGACGCCAGATTTTGTTCCATGAACTGAAGCTCCTCCGAGTTGTTCTGGAGTTACGTCTTCATGTGTAACAGTCTTAACAACTTTAGGTCCTGTGAGGAACATGTATGAGTTATTTTTAACCATAACAGTAAAGTCAGTTAGTGCAGGAGAGTAAACCGCTCCACCAGCGCAAGGCCCAAAGATCGCAGAGATCTGAGGAACAACACCAGAGTACATAACATTTTTAAGGAAAATTTCAGAGTAGCCTTTGAGCGCTTCAATTCCCTCTTGGATACGTGCCCCGCCAGAATCATTCATTCCAATTAATGGATGACCATTCTTTGCTGCCATATCCATAACTTTGCAGATCTTTTCCGCATGGGTTTCTGATAATGATCCACCATGTGAAGTGAAGTCTTGCGAGTAGAGGTAAACAGTTCTTCCGTCTACTGTTCCATAACCAGTTACAACACCATCGGATAGAATTTGTGTTTTTTCCATTCCGAAGTTTTGACACCTGTGCTTCTTAAACATGTCGAATTCTTCAAAGCTTCCTTCATCTAAAAGAAGTTCAATTCTTTCACGTGCTGTTAAACGGCCTTTAGCGTGATGCTTGTCAATTCTAGCTTGACCACCGCCGAGACGAGCTTCCGCTCTCTTCTTCATCAGCTCATCAAGTCTTTCTTCCATTGTTGCCATGATTGATTTTCCTTTTTAAATAAGTATAAATTACTATTTTTTTGGTTCACAAAGTTCAGTGAGGACACCCTTCGTTGACTTTGGGTGTAAAAAGGCAATGTTCATATCGCCGGCCCCGCCTCTTGGAGTCTTATCGATAAGACGAATTCCATCTTCTTCAACACGCTTCATCTCACTTTCAAGATCGTCAGATAAGTACGCGATGTGGTGGATTCCTTCTCCTTTTTTTTCAATAAATTTAGCGATTGGGCTTTCATCGCTTGTTGCTTCAAGCAGTTCAATTAAAACTTCTCCACAAGAAATAAAAGCAGTTCTTACTTTTTGCTCAGGAACGTCTTCAATCTTTTCGCACTTTTTACCAAGCATTTGCTCATAGAATGGAATCGCGTCATCGAGAGATTTAACTGCGATACCAAGGTGATCGATTTTCTTAATCATAGGATTTGTCCTTTAGATTATGGGTTTTATATAGGGCATCAATGTTTTATTTCCAAAGATGGTATCAACCGTGCAACTAGTGGGGAAGCTTTTTTTTAGGGAAAATTATCGATTTATAGTTCTTTTTTATGATCAGATATTTTGACCTTCAATATATTTGATACAAAAACTAAAGCTCCACAAAATCGTGGAATCATGTCACAATTTCATTCGATTAACAGTAGGATAGGCCATGCGTAAACGGATTGGGATCTCATACACCGCAGATAACATAGTGGTGAGAAATAATGGAAATGAGCTAGAACTTTTGGTGGTAAAGCGAAAGTATCCTCCCTTTCAGGGGGAGTGGGCACTTCCTGGAGGATTTATTGACCCAGGTGAGGAGCCGCTTACTGCATCGCTCCGTGAGCTCGAAGAAGAAACAGCACTTATTTTAGCTGGTGACCGGGCGATTTCCTTATCTGTTCGTGAAAAAGAAGATCGAGACCCTCGCGGGCGTGTCATTACTTATCCCTTTTTATTTTGGCTTAAAAATGAAGAGTCTAGCGTTGTCGCTGGTGATGACGCCGCTCAAGCAGAATGGATTCCGCTTTTGAAGCTAGGCCGCTTGGCCTTTGACCACGGTGCCATCTTGTGTGAGGCATTAGGAATGTTTTGGCCTAACATGGCATCCTATGAATCGCGCTTGGAGGGATCTACCCTTCCAGATCTTTTCTATAAAAAAAGAGAGCAGTCTTCTGTTTATTTTGGGGGAAGTTTCAATCCTTGGCACGCCGGCCATGGGGAGTGCCTTGATCAGTGTCTTGAGGCGCAAGGTGAATATGATATCATTATAGTTCCAGATTTTAACCCATGGAAGTCAGGAACAGTCGAAGGGGAGCGATGTTTTTTTCAGAGCTACCTCAAGTTGGCAAAAATAGTTAAAGAGTGTCCCTATTCTATCTTTTCTGGATTTTGGGGAGCAGAGAAACCGAATCCGACAATTAGTTGGCTACCTAATACATATGATAAGTCCAAGGCCCTTTTAATTGGTGATGATAATTTTCTTAAAATTGATCAGTGGAAAGACTTTGAGAAGCTGCTCAGCTCAATACAAACCCTCTATGTTGTTCCAAGGGAGCATCCCCTTGATAGAATTAAGGAAATGCAATCTTGGCTGAGTACTATTTGCCTTGAGCTTCAGATAGAAATCTTGGAAGAGCATCGTTACCAGCACCTTTCATCTACGGAGCTTAGGGGGCATTAGATCTTGCTGAGCTCTTTCCACTCGCCAATGGCCAGTTTGCCAAGAGTGACCTTATCTATAGAGAATCTAATAAGACGGAGAGTGGGGTGACCAATTGCCGCTGTCATCCGACGAACCTGACGGTTTCTGCCCTCTTTAATTTTAATCTCAAGCCAGCAAGTTGGGATTGATTTTCT
The DNA here is from genome assembly GCA_023146355.1 of Bacteriovoracaceae bacterium. Taxonomy (GTDB): domain Bacteria; phylum Bdellovibrionota; class Bacteriovoracia; order Bacteriovoracales; family Bacteriovoracaceae; genus JAGLCH01. The sequence continues at coordinate 6,726 of JAGLCH010000092.1, forward strand.
GAATCGTACCGGCGGATTGCGCTCTTCAATTTTGTTATCCTTACCCATTAATTTTGCCTTACAGGGAAGTGTTCGCTTGCCCTGTATGCTTACTCCATATTCAAGTTTTTTTAGAGATTCCTTTGTGGGAATATTTTCCACTTGAACTAAGTAAGTTTTCTCTTTTTCATGCTTGGGGTTGGCCAATCTATTTTGGATGTTGCCGTCATTAGTGAGAAGGAGAAGTCCTTCGCTGTCTTTATCAAGACGACCCACAGGGTAGAGGTCTTTGGGGATATTGTAATCACTTAAGGTTTTCTCCTTTGGATTGGGAGAGGTGAATTGGCATAGGACATCAAACGGCTTGTTGAAGATAACGTACTGGTATTTTGAAGTTACTCTGTGCTCTGTTTTGCCTTCAAGTATTTCGCCAAAAAGAGCTGGTCTTAATGCCTCGATGACTACATCCTTTTTACTAAAGGGATTATGAAAACTGAGGCGAAATGCGTGGAGTAGTTGCCCTTTGAGGTCTCGTTTTTCATTATCGGCAGCATTTCCATAGAGGTCGTCACCTACAATTGGAAATCCGTACTCTGCGGCGTGGGCGCGGATCTGGTGCATTCGTCCAGTAATTAAATTAAATTCAACTAAAGAAAGTTCACTTTGTCTATCCACTAATCTGTACTCGGTGATCGCTTTTTGTCCCCCTTTGGAAACTGGGATCATCTTTTCAATCCGCTTCACTCGCTCTTTTTTTAGGAATGATTCAAGTCGTGCTGATTCCTCTTTAGGGGCACCTAAACAAACTGCGCAGTATTCTTTTTTTGCGGTGCGGTCTTTGAACATTTTTGCCAGGACAGGGTTTGCGCGCTCTGATTTTCCAAAGATAACAACCCCTGAAGTAAAGACATCAAGGCGGTGAGGGAGCACAAGGTAAACTTCTCTCCCGTTTTCTCTATTTTTTAAAAAGGCCGTAAGAGCATCAAAAAGGTTTGCGCGTTTTGGGTCTAGGGTCTTGTGCACCGGCCATCCCCGTTTTTTGTTAACGGCGATAAAATCATCGTCTTCAAAGATGATGTCTTTATGGGATAGGCGAATGGTCTGTTCTTTTTTGTGCATATACTAAGTTTTACAACTTCACCCAATTTACGGCAAGTAGTATTCGCAAGTTAGTTAAAGTGGACCTATGCACTCTGGATTTGGCGATAGAAAAAGAGGAAAACTTTTTTTTTGAGAGTCCTTTCATCATTATAATAATTGGAAAGGGCGGTAGAAATGACAAATATGTATGAGGTGCTTTTCGATAGTTTTCCCACTGCTATTGCAGTAGCGGAGCTAGAATTTAAAGATGGTGTTGCTTGTGACTTCACTATATTTGAATGTAATCCCGCGTTTAAAATAATCTGTAAAGGTATTACTGCCGATTGTTCTAGTCTTAAGGGGAGTGAATTTTTTAAAATATCTCCACCTCCTCATCTTGATGGGATAGTTAAGGTGCTCGATAGTGGGGCGACCTATGAATACTCCGCGAAAGTTGAACAAATATTTAAGAATTTAAAAATAATAGTTATTCCTCTTGGTAAGAATAAATTTGCCCTCAATGTTTCTGATAATAGTGAATTCGTACAGGCCAAACAAGAACTTGAAAGAAAAATATTCACGCTAACTAAACCCCTTGAAGCAGGGAGCGGAAACATTTCATTTAATGATATTTTTGATCTAGATGACATGCAGGCACTTCAGGATCAATTTGCAGATGCCACAGGTGTTGCTTCAATCATTACGACACCAGACGGAGTGCCGATTACAAAACCAAGTAATTTCTCACGGCTTTGTAATGATTTAATTCGAAAAACTCCTAAAGGTTGCAAGAATTGCTATAAGTCTGACGCTGAAATTGGAAAATTGTGCAAAGATGGGCCTATAGTTCGGCCATGTATGAGTGGAGGACTATGGGATGCTGGTGCTGGAATATCTGTTGGGGGAAGGCATATTGCAAATTGGCTCATTGGACAAGTAAGAGATGAAACGCAGAGTGAGGAAAAGATTAGGGCCTACGCCCGTA
>JAGLCH010000093.1 GCA_023146355.1 Bacteriovoracaceae bacterium
AGAGGTTACTCAGCTACTGTTAAATATGTAGATGGTGGGACTATTGCGGAGATTTCTCCACAGGGCCTTCACTATCAACTGCATTCATTGAAAACCACTAGGGGTAAATATATCCCTAACGACTACCTGGTAGCACCAGTTGAACAGAGGCGAGAATTGCTACGTGGATTGTTGGATAGTACTGGATTAATAAGTAATGATATTGGTGGCGAGATTAGGGTATGTGCCCAACAACCTGCTATGATACTCCAAATACACCAACTACTCAGTGGCCTAGGTATCAAATCCCGATACCTGACACAGGATAGTACTATCTCGGACTTAGGATATGGATGGGGCGTTGGGTTTCCTCCTATAGCTCCTTTCCCACTATTCAGATTAAAGCACCGACAACTAGTCGGAGATGCCTTGCCCAATGGGTCTTGCCAGGTGATTACAGACATAAGCTTGGTTGATGAAGCTAGTCGGGTTCCTATGAAGTGTATTGAGGTAGATTCTCCCGATCACTCATATGTAATAACTGGCCACTACATCCCAACCCACAACTCGGCAATGGCCTCTTGCACTGGATTGATTTATCTAAACTTAGTCGAAACCGTAAAAGGTAATAAAGTTTATTCCTGTGCCACTAAGAAGGAACAGGCCAGGATTGTATTGGACTCTTCTAGAGAGATGGCAAAGGCCAATGAATCCTATACCAAGAAAACTGGTGTGGAAGTATTCGCCCACCATATTGCACATGAGGCAAGTGGTTCTGAATTTAGAGCATTGTCCAGTGATAGTAAGTCTCTTGATGGTTTACAACCTGTACTGGCAATAATAGATGAGCTACATGCTCATAGAGACAGGGCAGTATTTGACGTTATCGATTCTGCCATGTCTAAACGTAAAGACTCTTATATGTTTGTCATCACAACGGCCGGTTTCTCCCTGACTGGGATAGGGCACAGCCAATCTCAGTACGCCAAGAAAGTTGCGATAGGTGAGATAGATGATGATTCTTTCTTCTCTCTGGTCTATACCCTGGATGAGGAAGATGATTGGAAGAACCCTGAGAATTGGGTCAAGGCCAATCCTAATTGGAGCGTATCAGTAGATCCAGACTCCTTTAAGTCGAAGGCCCTCAAAGCTATGGCCAACCCAGTCGATGAGATTAACTTTAAAGTAAAGCACCTTAACCTCTGGCAGAATGCACTGACACAGTATTTCAGTGTTAAGCTATGGGACAGGTTGGGCAATAAGGAACTCTCCCTGGAAAGTTTCAGGGGAAAGAAATGTTTTATCGGGATTGACCTAGCATCAAAAGTTGACCTTACAGCGTTTGCATATATCTTTAAAAATGAAGAAACTGGTAAATTCTCTATTATAACTAGAAGCTACTGCCCAGAGGGAACCATCCAAACGTCCAAAAATAACAGTTATTCTGGATGGGTCAAGGAAGGTCACTTAATTCAGACACCAGGACAAGCAATAAATTACATTAAACTTAGGAAGGATTTCCTACAGGAAGTCAGATCAGTTAAGGCACAGGAAATTGCATACGACCCCTGGAATGCGGTAGAGTTCTCTCAGGAACTATCCTCAGAAAGATTGGAGATGGTTGAGTACAGAATGAACACTGCAAACTTCTCTGAGCCTATGAAGAGACTAGAGGCCCTTATCAGAGAGGGTGCTATTGAACATGATGGCAATCCATTAGTATCCTGGTGCCTCAGTAATGTCGTGGCCAAGCCAGATGCCAATGACAATGTGTTCCCACGCAAAGACCATGAATCGATGAAGATTGACGTTATTGTGGCCATACTAGAGGCCCTAGGCTTATGGATACAGCATGAAGAGAATACATCTGTTTATGAAGGTCGAGAGATCAGGATACTATAGGTCGTCTATTACATCTTCGATGAAGTGATTTCTGCCATCAAGGGCACATGCCTCACATAGCCAGATGCCAGTGTACTCACATTCGTAATTTGGATACCAAGCGGAAATCAGAGTCAGTTCCCCAGCAGGTCGCTTACCACACCTCTCACAACTATGTCCTTTACTCATGCACTACTCCTATTATCTAATGGCCTCTCATGGCCTGTTTCTTTATTCTAGCATACTCATTATTTAATTGCTTCTCTTCTGGTGTCTTGGCCAAAGTCCTCTTTCTATTATATTTCGACCGACAGATTTTACATCTGACTAAAT
>JAGLCH010000094.1 GCA_023146355.1 Bacteriovoracaceae bacterium
AATGTCCGACAAATATAGTAGAGATCTATTGATTTATCCGAAAGTTCTACCTACCATTTATGTCGGTTTAAATATTATGTATACTAGAGATAGTTAGTGATTAAGCACGTGGTTCGCCACTGGTTAGTTTGGGTAGTGAGTAAAAAAAAGGCCTGTGGATTATACACCACAGGCCTTTTCTTATGAGTTTAATCCAATTCCTTTTGCATTTAGTACCGCTTCATGTAACCACTCCCCAAGTGTGGGGTGTGGATGGACAGTCGCAATGAGGTCGTCATCAATTCCTTCCATCGATCTAAAGAGCACATACTCGTGAATAAGCTCAGTCGCACTTTCACCGACAATATGAGCTCCTAAGAGTTCACCATCATCTCCGAGAAGGACTTTAACAAATCCCGAGGTTTCATTACTAGCAATGGCCTTTCCATTATTTTTAAAGGAAAGCTTACTTGATTTATAGCTGATCCCCTTCTCCTTTAAATCCCTCTCTCTATACCCCACTGATGCCACTTGTGGCTGACAATAAGTACAACCTGGTACATTGAGTAGATCGAGGGCATGGGGTAACTTTCCGGAAATATGCTCTGCTGCAATTACCCCTTGATGAGAGGCAACGTGAGCTAAAAGCATATGCCCATTAATATCACCTATTGCGTATATATTGGAAACGTTGGTCTGGTACTGCTCATTTACCTTAATAAAACCTCTGTCAGTTTCAATACCAACATTCTCCAATCCAATACCATCTATATTTCCAGTCATGCCAACTGCAACCATAGACATTTCAAAACTGTACTCTTTTTCAAGCCCCTTCTCTACTGTATGAAGAGTAACTGAGTCACCTTTGCTTTCAACTGAAACCTTCTCAATTCCAAGATGAAGTTTTATTCCTTGTTTTTTATAGGCCCGCCCAATTTCACGGCTAGAATCCTCATCCTCAACAGGAAGAAGGTGCTTTTGAAGTTCAAAGATATGAACTTCAACTCCAAAAGCATTCCAAAAATAAGCGAATTCCACACCTATGGCACCTGCACCAATAATTCCGATGGATTTTGGAAGTTCTTTTAACTTTAGTGCTTCATAAGCTCCAATAATTCTCTTTCCATCGTGCTCAAGGCCTGGAAATGATTTGTAGTGAGCACCTGTTGCAACAATAAGCTGCCCAAACTCTATATCAGAGCCGTCAACAGTTAAGGTGTTTTGATTCTTAATTACACCTCTTCCCTTAATCACTTCAATTTTATTTTTTTTCATTAAAAACTCTACCCCTTTTGAAATATTGGTAGAGATTCCCGATGCGCGTTCAATTGCAGCAGCAGGATCAAGGGAGTCTAAGGTGACATTAACTCCGAGGCCTTTCATTTCGTGAAGCTGATGAACTGAGTGGGCAGATTTGAGCAGCGCTTTGGTGGGAATACATCCTCGGTTGAGACAAACACCTCCCAACTTATCCTCTTCCACCACTGCAACACTCTTACCTAGCTGAGTGGCACGAACAGCAGCAATATATCCGCCTGGCCCTCCGCCTAAAACGACAACGTCATAATTATTCATATTATCCCCTCAAAAGGTGATCCACAATCTCCATTGAATGAACGGGATGAGAGTGAATCAACTTAGAAAATTCATCAATAGATTCGCTTTTTTCCATCACATAGACAGCTTCGCAAATCAGATCATTAGCATTATCAGCATAGATGTGAACACCTAGTACTTCTGTACTAACCTTATCATATACGACTTTTACATATTGGTCTCGTAATCCATTTGTCCAAAATTTAGCAACAGACACTAAAAAACCATTCTCTAGGGCAATTGTTTCAGTCATCCCAAGAGATGCCATTTGAGTCGTTGCATACATATTATAGTGCAAAAGCTCATAAATCACCTCTTCATTAATACCAGCAATATTGTCAGCTGCAACCTCTCCTTCTTTTGAGGCCACGTGTGCCAATAAAGCTCGTCCATTAACATCTCCAACAGCATAAACGTGGGGAAGAGTTGTTTTCATATTTTGATCAGTAAGTAAAAACCCATTTCGACGTTTTAAACCGTTTAGCCTTAACACGCCATCTAGGTTTGCCTCTCTCTTTATTGCTGAGAGATAGGCCTCATTTTTAATTTTTTTTGATTCTTTTCCTTTTTTTAGATGGATTTCCCCAGAGGAAAAGTCATGCGCCTTCCAACCTGTAAGGACACGCACTCCATGAAAAAAGAGATCCTGATCAAGACTTTTTCGGAGGTCCTTATCCAGATACTTCATTAGCTTTTCATCTTGTTCAACAATTGTAATTTTAACTCCAAGCTCAGACATCAAAAGTGCATATTCAATACCAATGAGCCCTCCACCAATAATAGTCATTGTTTTAGGGAGTTTTTCAATCGAAAAGAAGTTCTTGGGAGTGTAGAAGTTTGAGGTTTCGGAGGGAATAAAATCAGGAAGAGTATACTTACCACCTGTGGCAATCAGCAGGTCCTTACAACCCAATACAATTTCTCCAATCCTTACTTCATGAGCACTAAGTGCTTCGGAATTACCGTAAAATAATTCAACCCCACGACTTATCATTGTTTGAACAATATGGTCTCGAAAAACCTTTCCGCGATCAAGGGCATTATGCTTAATTACTTTCCAGTCGAGATCAATTTTTCCTGACTCAACCCCCGTAATTCCTAGATCCTTCGAACGTTTAATCGTTTTATATGATTTAGCAACTTTTAGTAACTCTTGAAATGGAAGTGCTCCCCAGTTAAAACTTGCCCCTCCAATATTTTCTTTTTCAATAAGAGCAACACTTTGGCCATGCCTGCGAGCGCGAAGAGCGGCAATGATACCACCAACTCCGCCGCCCATAACAATAAGATCGAATGATTTGTTTTGTTTTACCATATGACCTCCTAAACCATGGCCATCATAAGATGGTGTGGATTTTCAAGTAGATTTCTAAGGTAAGATATAAATCGACCTGCTGGAACTCCATCTAAAACTCGATGGTCAATAACAAGAGAAATTGGAAGAACTTGTCCTACTACAATCTCGTCATTAACAACTACAGGTTTTTTATGAATTCTTCCAAGACCTAATATTGCAACCTGCGGAGGAAGAATAAGTGGATTAGCAAAAAGTCCGCCCTCAACTCCATAGTTACTAATAGTAAAACTGCCCCCTCGCATATCACCGATTGAGATAGTCCCACTATTTACTTTATCCATATATCCTTTTACAGCAGATGAAATTTCACCAACAGTTAAGCTTTCCGCTTTTTTGATAACTGGGACGTAGAGTCCACTTCCATTGTCCATAGCAATTCCCATATTGATATTTCCATGGCGATGAATCTCTTGCTTTGCAGTATCAAATGTTGCATTAAACTCAGGGAATTTCTTTATCGTGAGAGTCAGCGCTTTTACAATGATGGGAAGAAAACTAATTCTCTCTCCACCTGTAGCATTGATTTGTTTTCTCCACTCAACAATTTTATCAAAGTTAATTTCTTCGTGAATAGTTGCAGTAGGAATCTCAGAACTTTTAATCATGTTTTTGGCTATAGTCTGACGAAGTTTTGTCATAGGAATAACTTGGCCCTCAAGCTTCTCTATCACTTGCTCCGTACTCGAAGTCGACGGTGAAGAAGGAGCGATCTCACTGCTAGTGAAATTTTGAAGATCTTTCTTTGTTATTCGTCCCGCAGGTCCAGTCCCTTTAATTGTAGAGAGATCTATCCCTTTATTCTTAGCAAGTTTTCGAGCAAGTGGAGTCGCCAAAAACTTCTGGCCTCTAGTTGCTGTATGAAGTGATGCGTTCTCATGGGAATCATCATTCATTCCTTCGCCTGATGCAGGAAGAATACTTCCATCTCCAAGATCAAGTTCACCCACAACATTAGCATTTTCTTCGACTACGGCCTCTGACTTAGGTTTTTCCTCACCGGCCTCACCCTCTATTTCGATATAGGCAAGAGTCTGTCCCACTTCGATAACCTGTCCCTCAGCAAATCCAAACTTGGTGACCACACCATCTTTAGAAGATGGAATTTCTGCGGTCACTTTGTCTGTTTCAACAACAGCTAGGACATCGCCTGCTTCTACCTTTTCACCAACAGCAACTTTGATCTGAAGGATTGTACCTTCGTGAACACCTTCACCAACATCAGGAAACTTAAATTCATACATCATAACTCACCAACGCTTTTACTTTATTTACAATTCTTTCAGTCGTAATCATGTAGTTCTTCTCAGCTCTTGGGAGTGGGAAGATAGTATCAGCTCCAGCAATTCTTGAGGGCGGTGCTAATAGTTCTGTGAAGCAGTTTTGAGTCACTACAGAGATCATCTCTGCACCGACTCCGAAAGTAGTTGGTCCTTCATGAACAACTAAAAAACGCCCTGTCTTTTTTACCGATTTTAAAATAGTTTCTTTATCATACGGATAGATAGTTCTTAAATCGATGAGATCAACAGAGATTCCCTCTTTCTTTAACATTCCGGCAGCGGCCATTGCCTCTTTCATTTGAGCACCGTAGGCCACCAAGGTGACATCAGTCCCCGCACTTACAACCTTCGCCTTACCTAGAGGAATAGTATAAGCATCTTCTGGAACCTCTTGTTTTACAGAGCGATAAATTCTTTTCGGTTCCATAAAAATAACAGGATCGGGAGAGCGGATGGCCGCAATTAAAAGTCCCTTAGCGTCGTAGGGAGTTGATGGAATGACAACTTTGAGTCCCGGAATATGGGCCCAAATGGCCTCCATACTTTCGGAGTGGTGCTCAAGCGCGCGAATTCCACCACCGTATGGCATTCTGATAACCATAGGTGTACTCATTGCACCACGAGTTCTATTTCTAAAACGGGAAACATGACTAATTATTTGATTAAATGCAGGCCAGGCAAATCCTGAGAACTGCATCTCTATAACTGGTTTAAGTCCATTGATTGCCATACCTACGGCAGTGCCAGCAATACCACTTTCCGCAAGTGGTGAGTCAAAACAGCGCTCTTTCCCGTATGCATTTTGAAGATCTACAGTTGCGCGAAATACTCCGCCTTCAACTCCAACATCTTCTCCAAATACAATAATAGAATCATCGTTTTTCATTTCAACCATCATGGCATCATTGACAGCAGAGAGTAGTGTTTGTGTTTTCATTTAAAGTTCCTCCTTACCGTTTTGGCCGATAAGTTCCATTTGCTCTTTTAGGAGCTCTGGCATCTCTTTATAAGTGTACTGGAAGGTGTCGAGTAGAGTTGGGGCATCATGGGCCTCGGCCTTGTTAAATGCGGCCTTTACAGATTTAGTAAGCTCTAAACGAAGGGATTCAATTTCATCACTCGTCATCAAGTGATTATTTAAAATATACTTTTCAAGGCGAATGAGAGGATCCTTGGCAATCCATGGAAGAACATCCTTTTCCTCTCTGTAGCGAGTTGGGTCGTCTGCTGTAGTGTGAGCGCCTAGACGATAAGTAAACCCTTCGATAAGTGAGGGAACATTGTTTTTTCGAGCATTATCTGCTGCCAATTTTGTCGCAGCATAAACAGCGAAGAGATCATTTCCATCTACCTGAACTCCTTCAATTCCTGCAGCAACTGCTTTGTCGGCAAGGACTTTTACGGCGGTTTGCTGAGAAGTTGGTGTTGAAATCGCCCATTGGTTATTTTGAATAAAAAAGATAGTAGGTGTTTTCCATGCTCCAGCAAAGTTCATCGCTTCATAAAAGTCACCTTCTGAAGTTGCTCCATCACCAATAAAGGTAAGAGAAACTCGATCAGTTTTTTTATATTTGTCGGCAAATGAAAGGCCTACAGCATGTAAGGTTTGCGAGGATAGAGGAACTGCGATCGGAAGCATATGAAACTTTTCAACATCATAGCAACTTCCCATTTCATTACCGAGCCAGTAAAGATAAAGTTGAGACAGTGGAAGTCCACGTTGAAGCATTCCGGCCATCTCTCTAAATGCTGGTACAACCCAGTCATCTTTACGGAGTGCCATAAATGATCCCATTGAGTTTGCTTCCTGTCCCTTGTTCGGCGCGTAGGTTGGCATACGTCCTTGACGGTTCAAACTCACCGCCCACTCATCTGCAATACGGGACATTTGCATGTATTTGAAGGATTCAAGAATTTGATCATTACTCATCATCGGATAGTTTTTTGCCTCCGCTGTGAGTTCTCCCTCTTCATTTAAAATTTGTAATCTGTGACCTGCTTTGGTCTTCACTTTCGTTAGCATATAAGACTCCATTTCTTAAAAAAAAGAACGGTTATTACTCATTAATTTTTACTATTGATAGAACTAGAGATCTGTAATTATTCTTCTATGATGGGATATACCAAATTTATCAGAAATCGTTTTTGATATTCCTTTCTTTATGTCACTAATCGTAGTGCCGGGAATAATATCACTGAGGCGAGTTACTCTACTTCGAACACTTTTGACATAGGCACCACCACCCTCGATATATGCCGGTTTTTTTTCAATAACCCGCTCCAATTCTTCAAGATCACTATCCACAAGAAGTGAGCAGTGAAAAAGGTATTTCTCACCCTTGATTGATGCGGCCGACCCAAGTATTTTTTTTCCTTGGTGAAAGAGAGCATTTCTTTTTTCGTCATGGGTAACGTTAAAACCCATTTCATTTAATGCATCTGCAATGAGTCTAGTGCAAACAGTACTGCCGCTTTCCTTTGAGAGCGTTGCGAGGATACTTTTGCAAGTAGCAATTGAGATGTTGAGATTACCAAGATCATGATAGACAGTTCCACCACCTGTAAACCTACGCAAGATGGGGATTCCTCTCTCTCTTGCGTAGTTTGCAATCTCATATTCTTCTCTCTGAAAACGGCCCATTACCATTGAGGGTGAATTTACCCAAAAACGTAGAATAACTTGATTATCCTCAAGCTTTTCTAGAATTCCCTCTTCATATTCCAAATTTTTAACTGGATCAGTTTGGGGAATATCAATAGTAACAAGCTCCATTTCAAAATTAGTCCATTGGCCAGAAATTATTGTCGTCCCAAACTTTCTCACGAAGTTCAGCATCGAGAGTAACGAGTTGGTCTAAGTGCCCCTGCTCCCATGTTGAGAGCCACTTGAATAGTTTTTTTTCTTCAGGGTCAGTTGCTTCAATTGCTCTAGAGCCATAAAGGTCAACAGCTTTTTTCTCGAAATCGATTGCGGCAGAAAGAGCAGCAGCTTCATAGCCAGCAGCAGAGATTTTATCCTTAAGTGTTGGATCTAATACTTCCTCTGAAACTTGATTCACTAACTCAGTGTTGATGTTTGCATCAAAACTACCCGTATTTTTGTAATGAACAAACTGAGCTCTAAGCGCTTTAACATGTTCTTTCTCATCATTGGCCATTTCCATGAAAAAATCTTTTACTGCTTGGTCTTTAGCTTGATTTGCAACGTTAAAGTAAAATACTTCCCCGCGTTTTTCCAATAAGATAGCACTTTTAAGTATCTCCATCGCTTTTTCGTTCTTCATAAATTCCTCCATATTGATTTCCTCTATCTTAACGGAATCCGAATCAAAAGGAACAATAGAAACGATTTACCCGGTAATAGAGAGATACAATAGGCCCCGACTCGGCTTTTCTGGCAGACTCTAGGAAGAGTTAATAACAATGGAGCAACATATGAATAAGGAATTTTGGAGAGAGATCCCAGCATGGAAGGATGTTTCAAAGGTTGAGTTTTACGATTTTAAATGGCAACTGAAGAATACGATTTATAGACTAGAGCAACTTCAAGGACTACTTCAAGACCGGCTATCAGAGGAAGTTTATGCCGATATGTTGAAGGCCCAGAGAATTATTCCGATGAATGTCAAACTAACCCCCTATGTATTGTCGATAATTGACTGGCTTGATCCTCTTAATTGCCCTATTCGTCTTGAATTTTTACCTATGTTTGGCCAGCTTCTCGAAAAGAATCACCCATTTTTCAATCCAGACTCATTAAATGAAGATGGTGATAGAGCTGCCCCTTATTTAGTCCATCGCTACCACGATAAAGCGCTTTTTCTACCCCTTACCACCTGCCCTGTTTATTGCTCCTACTGTACGCGAAGTCGTATGATTGGTGGCACCACCGACAGCGTCGAAAAGGAGTCATACGCTCCAAAACAAGCGGAGTGGGAAAAAACGTTCGAGTACATCAGAAATACTCCTCATCTTGAAGACATTGTAATATCAGGAGGAGATGCATCACTTCTTCCTGCTTCGATGATTCGCCATATAGGAATGACTCTTTTAGATATTCCGCACATCAGAAGAATACGTTACGCAACAAAAGCAGTTAACGTTTTCCCAATGAAATTTATTACAGACACAAAATGGGTTGAGGCCCTAGAAGAAGTAAAAAATTACGGGGTGCTGAAGCAAAAATCTGTGGTTGTTCATACCCACTTTTCTCACCCCAATGAGATTACAGACATCACTCGTGATGCCATGAAAGTGCTTTTTAGTAAGCAGATTATTGTTCGTAATCAAGCAGTGCTTCAAACAGGTGTGAATAATAATCCAGAAACCCAGTATAAACTGGTAAAAAAACTGGGAGAAATTGGAATCCAACCATACTACGTTTACATGCACGATATGGTCCCAGGATGTGAGCACCTAAGAACTACACTTCGCGAAGGCCTTGAACTTGAGAAGTATGTTCGCGGAAGTACAGCAGGTTTTAATACTCCGGCATTTGTATGTGACCTGCCCGGAGGTGGTGGAAAAAGACATGTTGCCTCTTACGAACACTATGATGAAGAATCTGGAATCTCTGCATGGACCGCACCATCAGTAAAACCAGGGGTGACTTTCTACTACTATGATCCAATTCATAAATTATCAGAAAAAGGACAAAAACTTTGGAGTGAAAATTCAAAAGAGGAAATGCTTGATGCCTTCAAGAAAAAATTCCATATAGACTAAAAAGATGGGCCTGAGAAGAAATCCTCGGGCCTGCCATTCTTTGACTAACAATTACAATCGCAACAACTTCCACTGGAATCAGAAAGCTCAGCTGAGGCACCGTCAATCACTTCTTGAAAAAATGATGAACAACAGCTCCCTTGAGGATTTGTGATCTCACAGTGACTTCCCACTTCTCCACGCAGGTGATGCATAATCTCTTTCACTGTACGAAGGTCGGTGGATTTTACTGTTTCAACTACTTCAGTCGCTTTTATATTTTTGCAATAGCAAGCTACAATCGGGTCCGCTCCAGTCTTAAACCACACTGGACGCTTAAAATAACTCCAAGCAATATCGTGCTGCTCACTATTACAAAAGTAGCCTGTACCACAATCAGGGGTCATACAAAGGTAGTAGGTATTACTGCAAACAGAATCTTGAAGCTCGGCCTGCACTACGTGTTTAACCGTTTTAAGAGGGACTTGTTTTCCCTCGCCACCGCACCGGGGGCAAATATTTTGAACAGTGTCCATAAAGACCTCTTAGAGCATTGACACTTCTGGACTGAGAAGTGATTGCACACGGCCCTTGGGAGCACGTGATATTTCTTGAATCAGATTTACACCAACTTCATGGCGCCCACTTTGAGCTTTAATCTTATCACACATTTTTTCAAATATTTCCTGAGTTGCTAGAACATCAGATAGCGCACGGTGTGCATGCTCGTTTCTAATCCCATAATAATTACAAAGTTCTCCAAGCTTATACGAACTAAGCTCTGGGAGAATCCTGCGGGCCACTAGCATTGAGCAGAAAAACTCATTGGGCGCAGAAATTCCATTACGCCTCATCTCAGCATAGAAAAAACGAGAATCAAAAGAGGCGTTATGAGCAAGAATGGGGAGACTTCCGACAAAAGACTTCAAAAGAGGCATTACCTCTCTAGAGCTTTGGGCATCGGCCACCATCTCATTGGTAATGCCCGTTATTCTAGTCACGGTGAATGGAATTTTCATTCCAGGGTATACGAATGTCTGAAAACGATCAGTGACTTTCCCTTTTTCTACCTTAACTGCTCCAACTTCAATAACTCGATCAAGCTCGGCCGAGAATCCTGTTGTTTCAAAGTCTAGTACTATATATGAACTTTCTATTTTATGCTCCCATCTCTAACTAATTTTTATCTAACCTAACGAAAAGCATGACGGTTCGTCAAAAAGAGAGAATCTATGAGGCGATTTTTAAAACGCACATAAACAAATTTCACTTAATTACCCCTATTCATTTAATTTTTCTTAACTAACGATGAAAGTCGCTGTTGAAATTTACAAACTAGCATCAAATTGATATTTTTTTAAAAGGTTTGACCTAAATCACTTAATGAGAGGAACATTTATGACCCGATTAATCCTATTAGCAACCTTACTTATAAGTAGCTCAATTTTAGCAGCGCCATTTGGTAAAGTAATTTCCAAAAAATGCCTAAAGCCAACTGTCACTAGCTGTCTTGCCCTTAGTGCTCTAGGTGAAAACTGTAGAAAACAGTATCCTAAGCAGTGTGCGAAGATAATCAATACAAATTATAAAAAACAATACAGTAAGCACTCTCGTACAAGAAAAACCCTAGTTCCATTTAAGCTCAACCCAAATGCTAGGTCTGTGAGAGTTAAATCAAAGGAAGTAAGTCCCGTAAAGAGCATGTATCAATCAGGGATGACAACAATTCCTCAACTTCAGCAAATCCCAGTGCGATTCGCAGAATATGATAAGAAATACAACACAACACTGACTCCAATTCGCCCTGTACTAATGCCGACTAAGCCAGTTCTAAAACCCATCAAGCCTATACTAAAGCCAATAGCAGCAAAACTAAGGCCACATTTACTCACGAGGGCCAGACTAGATTTTGAGTTAAAGAAAAAAAAGAGATGGAACAGTCAGGTAGGCCACGAGTCTTGCGATGAATATGCTTCTGAGCAATATCATCATATCTCAGCAATTGAAGACTACATGGCGCTTAACAAAAGCGATATTTCTTCTATATTAGATTTTCTAGTTAGTAAAAATCACGTATCAAGATATCCTTTTCTATCCACCACACATGGCGCCTCTCTCGGAAAGCTTAATATTGGGTCATATCATCAACCAAACAGCTTTTTTCATGATGAGTTGTTACACAGACAAAATGGAAAAAAGAATCTTTTTGCATCTATGCCAAGACAAAACTCCGCATGGAGAGATTTTGATAAAATCGATATTAGTCAAAGACATAAGGACTTGATCGTTCGCGCTCACCTAGACTACAAGTCTAACCTTAGTACAAGTGGTCAGATTAGATATGCTCGCAACATGAAAACCACTAATATTTCAGTTGAATATCTAGAGGCACTACAAAGACTTCAGGAGGGCTATCAAAAAACTGTTAACCAACGACTCAGCATGCTGCACGAACTCGAAAGACTAGAGCTAGCAGCTCTAAACTGCTCTTCAAGTCTAAAGTGCGAGCAGGCAAGAAATAAGTATGCAGGACTGTATCAGTACTCAAGACAGGTCTTTCCCGCGATGGATAGAAGCATAAGAGAATATCTTGTAAAGGGTGAAAAAGCAGGATGTTTTGACCAAAACTCAACATTATGTGACTGGGCGCCATCATTATCATTAAAGTTAATTAACGGTGGTATGAGGGCCTTTCAAGAGCACAGAAACTTTTGGTATAAAACTTGTACTGATGCATTGAGACCAATGATTGATGGATCAGGTTTGCCTTATGTATATCCAACAAAAAACTACACGCACCTCCTTCAAAATGGAAACTATGCAAACTCAAACCCGAGATCATGGAAGAATAATCGAAGTGATTTCACCAAATACATGCACAGAGCATATGAATATAATAAGTCTGTTATTGAAGAACAAAAAAGAGCAAGGAAGCTTGCGAAAATAAACCACCCAACACGCCCAGGAAAATTTCAACTCGGCTCAGAGCGAGCAGACAAGGGATTTTATGGTACAGGAAAGCTGGGGGGAATTGGGGCCGGTTATTCATATAGTGCAGGATGGTCAATTAATGACTATGAAGATGATGTATCAAAAGTAAATCCAGAAGCTCATACAAATTTTGATCTTCATGCGCTCATATTTGGTTATCGCAAAGATATCATCTCTTACAATGCTTCAATCCAAACGCTACCTACAAATGAATCAAAGCTTATACAGAGAATGAAAGTTAATGGAGTAAGCTGGCTTGCTCCGATAGATGTAAGTGAGACTGAAAGTTCAGGAGTTCAATTCATTATAAAAGATAGTAATGAGAAAAAAGTTTTTACTAAATCAAAGCACATAAGTGTATTTGGAGTTCCAATTAAATTAGAGCTTGGAGCGCTGGCAAAAGTTGGTGTGGAGTCTGAGGTAGATCACACTGTCAACCGCAGAGAGAATTCACATCAAACAATAATAAGACTTAATGGAACAATGGCACCAATGGCCACAGCAACAGCATATGCCTCAGCAAGTGTGGATGCTTTTCTTGCAGATGTTGGAGTCAGAGGGTACCTAGACCTTATTAGAGTTGATATTCCTTATGACATCAATTTTGCAATCATGAGTCGTTCAGGAGATCATCAATCTTCATTCACTGTTAAAAATGACCTCAATCTTCGCCTGTCTACTCTAAACGGTCGAGTTGCAGCTTTTATTGATAGTATGTTTGGAGATGTTGAAAAGACATTAGTGTCATGGGATGGCCCATCAATTAGCTACCCGCTTATTAAATCTGAAGTTAAAGAGAGAACATCATTAGAGTATAGTAGTAGCGCGCTAGGACTCAACGAGTAAAGTAACGATGAGTGGAACAGTGATGAAAAAGAATTTATTAATTTTTTTAATTATAGTCTTTATCGCTGTTCCAATTCTATATGTCCTTTTGGGAATGTTCTCAGGAGGACCTTCATCTTTAGTCTTTCAAACAACTACACAGTTTTATAAATTTTCCATAGAGCAAGAAAACTACCTAAATAGTGATGCTGAGATTTTAGGAAGTAATACGACTAAGCTTAATTTTAAAGGGGTAATCGCACTTAAAAGACTTCCCACAACTGAGCGCCAAAAGGTTCAACTTACCTTCATCGATATATCAGCAGATTCATCGATCAAGCTATTCAGCATGTCCTATCCAATAAAAAAATCATTTAATAAAAAAAGTATCTTCTTTTTTGTAGAAGAGGATGGATCAATCGATGAGATTTATTTTCCAAAGAATGAGCGTACCGCCACAAAGGAAATCCTTAAAAACTTTGTCGCATTATTTGACTGGAGGCTTGGTCTTGCAAAAGAAGAAGAAGATTCCTTCGAACGAACAATATTTGGAATGGCCCAAGTTGCCTATAGCTCAGACAGTGAGATGCAATTTAAAAAAAGTCCCATACTCTACACATCGATTCCATATCTAAAAAAGATTGAGTCAATGACGCAAGAGATAAATGGAATCCAGAAATTAACCTTAGATAAAAGTGGATACTTAGAGTCGATCGGTGGAACGATTAGGGTCAAGCTATTTTCTGAAAACAAATCAATAGTACTGAATGCCAAAAGTCGATATTCTTTTGTTCGAACAACTCTCCCTCCCCTTGAAACTATTCCAATATCTAGGCCACAGGAAATATTGGGTGGTAGTTTTGAGAAGAGCTCAATATCTAGCTTTGTTGCAAAACAAATATCAATGAAAGATACCTATAGACAGTATGCTAAAGGATTTAAACTCACTGATATCAAAAAAAACATATTAATGGGTAATGATAATATAAATTGGTTTAGTATTGCCGTTGCCAAATTAAGTTTAATTCCTTCACCAGAACTTTTCTTAGCTAAGTTATACTCTCAACTAATAACCTCTAATCAGAAAGCTATTGTTTTTGATCTATTGACCTCACTTGGAGATGTAAAAAGCCAAAAAGTCATGCTTGAAATTATTTCAAATACAAAATCAAACTATACTCAACTCATTCAGCGCTTCTCCCTACTAGGTAGTCCTGGACAAGATGTTGTGACTTACCTACAGGATAAAGTCGGAAATATAAAAACTGAGAGTACAGATATTTTGAATCGAAAAGACCTATCTGTTTTATATGCTTACGGTGCAGTGGGAGAGAAAGGTAAAAAAGAAGAAAATCAGGTTATCTACAATGACCTTCTCTCCATATATGAACAATACGACGATGGAGAAATTGCATCACAACTACTCTCAAGCCTTGCGAATACAAAAAACTCTGGGGTAGAGCGTATTGCAACAGAAGCACTATCATCAGATGATAGCAATATGCGTTTTGCCGCAATTTCTGCACTTGTTGACATCTACACAGAAGAATCAAAGGATGCGCTTATTAAGACATCTCTAGAAGATAAAGATAGCTTCATTGCAAGTAGTGCAATGAAGGGCCTAGAAAAATTTAGCCTTTCTGGTGAAGACTACTTACAGTTCATCGCAATTTTTGAAAAGAATTTGCCCAGTGAAAAAGTAATGGCAGAGTTTGTTGGAATTATTGAAAAAAGACTAGATCAAAAAAATGATGATATCCATGCTTTTTTTGTATACTGCATAAACTCAATGTCCTACTCATCAGAATTATCAAGTAGAATGCTACATATAGTCCAATTATTCCCCTAGGTGCC
>JAGLCH010000095.1 GCA_023146355.1 Bacteriovoracaceae bacterium
ACCACTTGAGAGTTCTGTGTCAAATGAGATAAACTGACAAGGCGATTCAAGAACTAGTTTCCAATTGGTATCACTACAGCAGTGAAGGCCGATGGCACATTTTAGATCCTCTTGAAGTGCAAAAAATTTGGAGTATTGCTTTA
Source organism: Bacteriovoracaceae bacterium (assembly GCA_023146355.1). Taxonomy (GTDB): domain Bacteria; phylum Bdellovibrionota; class Bacteriovoracia; order Bacteriovoracales; family Bacteriovoracaceae; genus JAGLCH01. Next base: position 144 of record JAGLCH010000095.1, read on the forward strand.
AAGTATTGGAGTCAATTCCGGCAGGTTCATCGAAAGAGACAATAACAAATGAGCCTAAAGCATTTAGCTCTTGGATCATTGTCTTCGCTTTGTGGTGAATCGCCTCAAGAACGCATTTCAGGTTTGTCTCTGCACCTTTTACGTACTTGCAAAATGTACCAGGTCCTGTGATTTGAATCTTTATTTGAGTTGGCGAATCCGCGGTCGTAATTTTCCAGCATAAATAATTTTTTGACGGTATAAAAGGGGTGTTCAGCGCTGCTCCATTTTCAATTGCTACGGTGCCATCATCCCATATTTTTAATCCACCTAGGCCGCGTAAGGTCTGGGGAATCATTAACTCCCACTTATCCATAAGAGGTAGCTGAGGAACGTATCGTAAGTCCATTTTTCTAGAGTATTTGTTGGCCTCTTCAATTTCTTTAAAGGGTAGGCTTCCTACTCCGCTAATGGGAAAGCTATTTTTCATTTTTTGTTGTTAGATATTTCAGGGTATGGGCAATACATTGGCCTAGGTTATACTGCGGTTTAAAGTTAAGCTCTTTTCTTGCCTTCTTTGAGTCTCCTACAAGTCGTGGAGGGTCACCAGGCCTTGGATCACAAATTTCTTTTTTTAGTTCTTTCTTTGTAATGTCCTCAAAGGCAGTAACAACTTCTTTGACTGAGTACCCATTCTCACTCCCAAGATTGAAATCATGAAACCCATGGTTTTTATCTAGGTAATTAAATCCTTCGAAGTGGGCCATAACTAGGTCTTCCACATGAATATAATCTCGGACACAGCTTCCATCTGGAGTATTAAACTTATCCCCAAAGATTTTGAAATTATTGAGTCCTCCAGATAAATGTGCTCTCACAATATTTGGGATGAGGTGTGACTCTGGGTCGTGATTTTCTCCAATGGTTCCTTCTGGACAGCTTCCTGCGGCATTGAAATAGCGAAACACAATTACATCAAGGAGATCTTTTGATGCAAGGTCATGCATTACTTGCTCCATGAGAAGCTTAGTTCTTCCATAGGTGTTGATCGGATTTTGAGGTGTATCTTCACTAATGTTTTCCGATCCTGCTTCTCCGAATGTTGCACATGTTGAACTAAAGACAAATTTTTTCACTCCCCCTTCAATCGCACTTTCTAGGAGAGAAATTGTTTTAACCAAGTTCTCATTATAATACAGCATAGGGTTGGATTCACTTTCAGGCACAACAGCGCGGGCCGCAAAATGAAATATCGATTCGGGCCTTATTTTATTAAAAAGCTCAATGGCCCTTTTTTTATCTGCGATATCAAAGTGATGAAACGTACCATACTTGTGAACAGGGGCCTGGGGAGAGGTGGAGTGATTATCAATTATATGAACATCAAACCCTTTTTTATTCATCAATTTACACATGTGTGAACCGATATAGCCGTTCCCACCTGTAATAACAATCGATCTCATTATGACTCCTCCAATTGATCTCGGCCTTTAAGAGTGAACTCTTCTCTTCTTTTACTACGCCTAAGAAGGTCGATAGTTTCTTGGTATTGAATGGTGATACTATCATGAAGCATGTTAGATATTTCGGTAAGCTCACTTACCCTTTGATCGTACCTCACACCTTTTTCATCTGTAGACCAGAAGTATAGAAACTCAAATGTCTCGCAGTCAGGGGTTGGACAGATTCGTCTCAAAATACTATCTAGAGGAATCTCTTTCTTTGGGTTTCTGATGTAGCCATCGTGGGTAAGCCAATTTGGGTGTTCCTCTAAAAGTCCCTGCGCTAACTTTGTTCCAATAATAAATCGCGCCCCTTTTTTCGTTTCGCTAAGTCCAACAGCTCGCGCCAAAGTGTCATCTGTAGGGAGAAAGTCGTCAAAGTTTTTGAGATTAAATTGAGGAACTCGTTGAAGTCTTTTATCTACCATCGCACCTCGAAGAAAAAGACCTTTGTGGATAAGTTCAATATATATTTGCTGAAGCATTCCAAGCATATGATGTGCATCATTTCCCCAGACGAGTACACTATCACTCATCATAACAACTTCGACGTCGCGTTCTGTTCCTGTGATATGCTCTTTGAGTACCTTGTGAACAGTGCGGTAAAAATCATTGAGCCTATTATAGGCAATTTCAGGACTCAACCTGTAATAGTTTGAGAATCCTAATAAGTCGCCGTAAAAAGTGTATTCCATTTTATCCCTACTAGTAAAAATACTTCGTTGAAAACTCATCAATTCTAGAGTTTATGATTTCATCAATTGCTTGAAGCTCGGTCTTTAAAAAGAACCCCTTATCTAGATCACGAATCCTTGACGCCTTACGCTCCTCGAGAGGGTGAATCTCAAAATCCGGCAATTCGCCTTTTTTCTCGGCCTCTTTAAGATCATGAAGTGAAGGGTGCATCGTCATATAGTTGTAGTCTGGAGTTTTAATTAGAACTGCCCCGCGATCACCATAAGCATCGGATGCCCCACCATCTACAATAAAAGCGCCATGAGCATCACTGAGAATACTGTCACGAATTTCCTTAACTGGAGTGTGGCCCATACAAACATTATCTGCATGAAATTCCGACAAGAGCATGCTCAAAAATTGATCATCGCGAATATTACTGTAGTAGGGGTTCGCCGATTCCTTCCACGAGGTAAGAGGTGCATCTGCTGCAACCTCTTTGTTAAATACGGCGCGCTCTAGTGTTGCCATTTTTGACTTACAGAAAAAAGGAGATGTGCTTCCACACCACAAATGCCATAAGTAAACTTTTTCTCTAATTGAATGGCCCTTCCCCTCAATTCGGTGTGAATTGATTCTCTTTAAATCATTCTGAATAAAGTCGAGAAGGTCTTTTCCTTTATATCCCTTGATCTCATCCAACTCTTTATTTTCTGTGGCAGGGATTGCAGCATGATAATAAAGTGTATTATCTACAACACGATAGGTCTCACCCTTTTGAAAGATCCAGCCCAAGTCTTCTTGAATTTTTGGGAGGGTGGTAAACTGCAAAACGATGTCATCAGATATTTCTTGCTCTTCTGGAGTTAGCTCAGAAGAATTGTTTTGATCAATTGTTGGAAAGAATACATCACTAAATAATGGATTCTTGGTCATCATTTTTTTCCAGACTGCCTCATCTTCTGCTACATCTGTAGGTAGTAGCTTTAGAAGGTCACGGTGCCGCTCATATTCTTCTGTATAGTCGATGTCTCCAGGAATATCTATTGCCATTTTAAGCCAGTTGACGGTTAGCTTCTCCTCTATTATCAGAAGCGTTTTCGCCATCTTGATTGACTCTTCTTTTGACCAGTACTTCGAATCTTTTGCCTTAGCGTAATGGCCTGTTGGAGTTAACTTATAGCATTCATTTGCATATGAACGTAGCTTGTCTAGATTGAAACCATAGCGGTAGAGAAAATCAATGTTATTGTATCGCATGGAAATTCTCAGCGCTGTTGCACAAAGCATAGGGGAACCTATGCTGGCGCCCATCCATAAAATATCATGGTTTCCCCACAGGTAGTGGAGAGGAATAGTCGTATTGTCATCTCCAAAGTACGCGCGATAAAGAGAGACTAGGCGATCAGCATCATCTCCACGATCAAATGTATCACCTAGGTTTATGTGCTTGTCGAACATATTTATGAGGGTGAGTTTAACCAGAATTGAAGTGACGATATAGTAAATCTCATCACTGCCTACAATTCCTGTTATTAGTGAATCATAGCTGGCACGATCCTTTTTGAAAAAAAGCTTGAGAATATTTTCAAGAAACTGAGGTGGAATAACCTTGATGATCCTGTGCTCATCTTCTTTAGTGATTCCACGAAGAAGTCTGAGAAGATCATCAATAACTCTCTCTCGCTTAAGGCCAAAATCTTCAAGTTTATCAATGTCTTTTTTGAATTTCTTAGGGACAGGCTCGGAGAAGAAATCACGATATTCGTATGGCCTGTTGTGCTCTTGCTCAATATGCTTTTCGATCGCAGCAAGGCGGGTACGGTTGACAGTAAGTAGTAGATTAACAAAGGAATAGCAGACTTGGTCTGTGTAGTACTTTCCAAGAATATTCTTCACTGCAATTTGGTAGTGGCCTAGACCATTTTTTAACCAGTGAAGATACTTTTCATATGATCCATGTAAATCACTGTACACAACATAGGTCCGTGCAGGACGCTCAAGTTGCTTATGAATAATTAGCTTTCTATTAATCAGCTCTGGTACAGCAGTTTCTTTGTACTTATCAATATAGTACAGGCGTTGGTTTTTATTCATTATTTTGTCCCCTAGGTATTACTCACTATTCTAACTGGGGAATGGGATTGTGAGCAATAACTATTGTTCTATTTTAGATTAATTGCTTTAACCCATAGAAAGTAGGTAAGATTGACTTTGTCCTAGCAAAGAGTAAAATTTTCGTAACTTAGGATACGAAGGAAAATCATGAAATTAATCTCGCTATTTCTGTTTCTCATCCCTGCAATTGCTTTTTCGAGCACATATACAGTTGAGACACCAAAGCTTATAGGCGCCGATAAGAAAATCGTTCAAGTTCTTGCTGAACTACTAAAAAGTTCACTCGAGGTCGAGGGGCAAAGTATTGTAGAAAAAAATGCAGAGTACTCTCTGACGTCTAAGCTGATGAAACTTAATAGCACCTATATCCTCTCTGTCCGTAAGAGTAAAAAAGGAAAGGGAGTTGCCAAGCAAATAAAGATAAAGAGCTTGGATGATCTCGATAAGGCCACCCTGAGAGCGATAAAGGCCTTGGTTAAGGATAAGTCTGTCGAAAAGTCTGTGACGAAAAAAACGGCAACTGAGGATGATCATGCAAAACTTCGAGCGAAGACTGAACCCACGCGCAACTGGATAATAGGCTTTGGTCCAGGGTGGTATCGAGATATGGACTCTACAAAGGCCAGAAATATAATTTTTGGCTATGCTTGGGGCCTTGATTACAACTTCGACCTCTTGCTAAAATACGAATTTAGCTATGCCAAGGATCATGATTTAGCAACGAGATCTGATCTGGCACTTTTGGGGGGAACTTATTATCTTGTGGACTCTAAGAATACTCCCTATATTACAGGCGATTTTGGTTTTGGAACATTTAAAACGGATGTAAAAGACGTAACCGGTTGGGGG
>JAGLCH010000096.1 GCA_023146355.1 Bacteriovoracaceae bacterium
TCTGCAATTCCGTCTACCTTATCCACATAGAGATAAGTACCATCAACATTTGCGAGAATGTTTTCATCAAGATAGTGCCCAGATAAAAAGAGTACAGGAATATTAATATCTAGTTGCTTCATTCTATTGAAGAACTCAACTCCCGACATTTCTCTCATTTGAATATCAAGAATAACAAGATCAAAATCTATTTTTCTGAGAGCACTCAAGCCTTCTTTCCCACTACCGACAGAAGTAACCTGGAGATCAAAGTAAACATCAATAGAATCTTCAAGCATAAGTCTAAAATCGGGTTCATCGTCAATAATTAGAATCTTTTTATTATCTTTTGAAGTCCCTGTAACAGCATCAAAAGATTCCGAGCAGATATTATTTTTGCTTAGAGGGCGAATAACATGCCTTAAGAAATTATGTATTGCAAAGTCACGCATAAGAACAGGTTCGACACCGATGGGATAGATGATAATTACCTTATTGGCGACATTCCGCAATCTGTCGATACAGTGCATATTAAATTCTTCGCCATAACTTAATAAGCTATGCTCAATGAATATTATATCAAATGTATTAAGTTCACTAAAAAAGTCCGTAGAAAGCTCACTATAGATATGAGGTTCACCGCCCTTAGATGCGTAGAAGTCACTAATAAACTCTCGTTCCATTTTTTTTGAACTGACAGTGGCAATACTCTGTCCTCGAAAATTTGAACTGCCCGGCAGCTCCTGTTCGAATGAACTGAGTTCTCCCACGGGAAGAGATACAGAGAAAGTGCTCCCTACTCCCTCTTTAGACTTAACATCTATCGTACCGTCTAATAACTGAACAAGCTGTTTTGTAATAGAGAGGCCTAGTCCTGTTCCTCCATATTTTTTTCTTGAAGAAAAGTCCTCTTGCCAAAATTCTACAAAAATTTGATCAAGCGATTCTTGATTCATCCCTTTACCTGTATCAATAACCTCAATAAAAATGCTCTCTTTCCCCTCTGGTGAGACTCTGATATAAACATCTCCTTGATCAGTAAATTTGCCCGCATTACTGATGAGATTGGCCAATATATGTCTAAGTCTCACATGGTCAGTTATAATTTCCCGAGGAACATCTTGCTTGATATCGAGAGTAAAGCCCAAGTCACGGCCAGCAAACCGTAGGGACACCATATTAACAACATCGCAGAGTAGTTTTCTAATATCACCCTGATAGCGGTTAACTTGAATCTCGCCTGATTCTATTCGACTAAGATCAAGAATATCATTTATTATAATTAATAGATTCTCACTACCACCATTAATCATCTCAAGGTGTCTCTTTTGCTTTAAACTAAGTGGAGAATCCATAAGGACTTCAGTCATCCCCATGATTGCATTAAGAGGGGTTCTAATCTCATGGCTCATGTTGGCCAGGAAGTCTGTTTTAACCTTACTTGCTCCAATTACCATTGCCTCCATTTTATTCACATTGAGGCCACGTTTTTTCCAGAGAAGAAAGAAAAAGAAGCAGCTGAGAGTCAAGATACAGATGGTAATAATCAAACCGAGTAAAACAAGATTACGCCAACCGCCCTCGCGTGAAAAGATATGAGAACTAAGATGCTTTTTAGTCAGCTTCATATAGTCTGAATTTTTCATTTTTTGATAACGCATCTGAGCACTATCAAGCTGGTCTATGATAAAATCATTTCGCCCCTTTTTAACTGCAAATTTGAGTTTATAGGGATCAACCATGAAGTCTAGGGTATGGTAGCGACCTTGTTTTTTCTGAAAGTATGGAGCAATGATATTACTAGTAACAGCAAAATCTACCTGCTTTGTTTTAAGAGACCCAACAAGCTCTTCGATGTTTTTCACATAGTGGTACTTTACGGAAAGAGAGTATTTTTCTAAAGTTTCGACAAAGCTGACTGCGGAGTCACTTCCTCTTACTAGAGAAAACTTCATACCAGAAATATCATCTAAAGTTTTTATATGAGTGGCAACCTTAGACTTCGATATAAGATTCGGCCAATCGGTTAAAAAAGATATTTTCGAGAATTTGTATTTCTCTCTCCTCTCACTCGTTTCAAGAGAAGCGGAAATAACATCTACTTCACCGCTCTCAAGCAACGACATACAAAGAGATGGCTCGCATGAAACAAATTGAAGCGTCCACCCCTCATCAAAGGCCACTATCTTTATGATTTTAGTACCAATATCATTTTGAGAATATTGATGTGCAGTACTAAATGGATCATAAGTAGGAACAGCTACGCGAACTGGCACCTGAGCATTTGCGAGGCCATATAGAAAGATCAACATAAAAATTGAAACATATTTGGTTAATTTCATCATATAGACGTATCGGAGCTGCATTCAAATACATGATTTAATAAAAGAAAAATAAATTAACCTTTCAAATTACTCCACAGTGGACAAGCGCCCATAAGTTTTTAATAATTTACCTATGAGATACACTCCTATTGCCACTTTTCTTTTTCTTTTATTCACAATTAATAGTGCGTTGGGATATCCGTATTTCCACTACGATCAAAAGAAAATTAACTTAAGGCAGTCTTCTTTTACACGATATGTGCTCCCACAGCTTCGAAGTATTAATCAGGAATTCTACTCTATTTTGAAAAAAGTAGAGCCTCTTGTTCAGGAAATAATACTTATAAAAAAAAATGTCTCGACAATGAAGCGAAGCTGGGAAGTAGGAAAAGAGAGCTGCGCAATGAGTAGCAACTGTGACAAGCTTCTCTCCCAGCTTCGAAAGAGGTCACTAAATCTTGAGCGAAAGATATTTCTTTTTCAGAAAAATAAACTAACTGGTAAAGTGGTAAAAAGTCGTCATGTTGTAAGTCGCTTCCTGTCGGTTTCAGAATCAATAGATGGAGTCTCCCTGCGCAACTTTCGCCTCCTCCACAAACTAGAAAATAGTATTATTGATGGCATTGACCAAGACCTTCTTCATCACGAACGGTTTGATAAATTTTCTATTACCAACTTACTTAAAGAAATGGCATTTTACGCTGAAGATATGATGATTGGAGTTGTTGGAGATAAGTACAGACCACTATTTGAACAGCTCTGGTGCAGTTTTGTGAATCCTATTGAGGACCATGTATTGACTCGTGGAAACCAAAAATATCTCATTAGAAACCTTGGAGACCTCAATATGGGGTGGAGTGCATTCCATATGCAAATGGAACGTGGAAACTTAAATGTTCCCAACAATATTATCGTTACGATCAATGTAATGAGGCAGCGCTGGAACTCAGTTCTTAAAATGTACCTCAAGCATACAGAGTTTCTCGATACTAAAGAAAAGAAGAAATAGGACTGGAAGTTTAAATGAATAATATTATTGATGATCAACTGGGCCTTTTTGGAGAAAAGAAAGTTCCTTCTCAATTAAACTCTTCGAAACCAATTGAGCAAAGCTCTCCACTGGCATTTCGTGCCAGACCTGAAAAGCTTAAAGAGCTAAAGGGCCATCACGACCTCTTTACCAAGTATCCTTTCCTAAAAGGGGAAAACTTTCCGAGTATAATTATTTTTGGACCTCCAGGGACTGGAAAAACTACGCTGGCCCAAATTCTGGCATACCAGTGTGGCAAAGAGTTTTTCCGTTTCAATGCCGTTCTTGGTGGCGTCAATGAACTTAAAAAACTCATCGCACGTGCCGAGGAGATGAAAACTTTCCACGGAACTGAATCCATCATTTTCATCGATGAAATTCACCGTTTTAATAAGGCACAGCAAGATGCCCTTCTTCCCTATGTTGAAGCGGGATCTTTTACTCTTATTGGGGCCACCACAGAAAACCCTCGAAGTTCGGTTAACCGGGCATTACTCTCTCGCCTACAAACAGTGGAGCTCAAAGGGCTAAGCAATACTGATATTGGGGAGATTCTAGAGCAAGCAGCTAAGAGATTTAATATTGTTACTACACCAGACATAATGAGCTTTATTGCTAGTTATTGTAGTGGAGATGCTAGAAAAGCACTTAACCTTTTTGAGCTTGTGGAAAAAAATCCAAAAGCGACTCTCAAGGAGCTTAAGCCTACTATTGTCGATAATTCTCGCAACTACGATAAAAGTGACGATCGCCACTATGATGTAATCTCTGCCTTTATTAAAAGCATGAGAGGAAGTGACCCAGATGCAACTCTTATTTGGCTTGCTATCATGCTCGATGGCGGTGAGGATCCTGTATTTATTGCCAGACGCTTAGTCGTATTTGCCTCTGAGGATGTTGGGAACGCAGATATTGGAGCACTTCCACTTGCTGTGGCTGCACTGCAGGCAGTACAGAGTATTGGAATGCCTGAAGCGCGGATTAATCTTGCTCAAGCTGCAACCTACCTTGCATCTACAGTAAAAAGTAATGCCGCCTACATGGGCATAAATGAGGCCTTAGAGTATGTACAAAGTAAGGCAACAATTGACACTCCCAATCACTTGAAAAATCAGCATCCTGAAAAGAAGAATTATCTCTACCCCCATAGTTATGAGGGGAGCTTTATTGATCAGCGGTATACAGTGGAAGAAACTCCCAACTTTTATCGCCCCACATCCCACGGACATGAAAAGAATATACTTAATCGCCTCCGTTCACTTTGGCCCAAGCGAAATAAGTAAAAAGACACTCAAATTGAGTGTCTTTTTTATACCGAAAATTTAAAGATTGAATTAGTCCCAGCGATTGTAAATGACATGAGTGCTAGTCAGCATATCCCAGCTAACATTAAAATATCCAAGGCTAGACTCAACATAGCAAACTCGCGACATGTCGACACCAGGAACCACAAGCTTACAAAGGGACCTAGAATAACGTCCAAGAGGAGTTCTTTTAAAATTGATATCTGATTTTGAGCAACCTCTTTTTCGAAGAATCCCTCTAATAATCGCAATTGAAAATGCTAGATAATCATTGCCGTATTCTCGAATCTCCAAATCATCAAGGTCGACGGAATAGGCCATACTATCTTTTTCATAACCGTAGGTTAGTTTTCCTGAACAAGAATTTTCTGCTGTCGCTGATGCTGACAGAAGCAGTATAGATAAAATTATAAAAAACTTTTTCATAGTATATGTTACCTCAATAAAAAATTTTACTTTCAAAGTCCAGAATATATATCCCAGACAATTTAAAGATACAACTAAACATAATACTCTTAGTCACTCTACAGTAAGTAAGTGTGCCATTATTATAAATATTTTGAATTAAACCCAATAAACTATTGGAAATATTGAAACGACTAAGACTACAATATATATTCTATTCTCATTTCAAGGATCTTTTTTGCAGAAACTAATGTTATCGATTATTGCGCTGGGAATTTCCAGTACTGGTATTTGCTCCTCAGGGTCTTATTACCCCAATGAGTATCGGAATTCATTCGAAAGCTCAGCTCTACAGAATATTGAACTAAAAAAACAATTATTTAAAGTTCTTACTGCCTTTCATCAACCGGTGAAAAGAAGTGCTGATATTCTGGCCAAGCGATGTGAATTTAATGACCCCACTATGGGGAAATGCTATCAGCAAATTTCACTAGAATATAAGGATGCCCGTAAGCAACTTTTTGGATTTCTTCATTTAAAAGAGGACGATCAAGGAATTTACCTTGAAGATCTGTACTGTAATAGAAAAATGCGTGAGAACGATTACTCTGATCAATCGACAATTGGTAAATTTAAAGTACCTACCTCAAGCGTGACAAACTGCGAGCATACATGGCCCCAGAGTCGTTTTTCGAAAAATTTTTCTAAACGCTTGCAAAAATCAGATCTACATCACCTATTCCCAACGGACTCTAAAGCAAATAGCAAACGAGCAAACTATCCTTTTGCTGAAGTAAGTGGCAAGCCAGTTAGTGCAAGTTGTACAGCTTCTAAAGTTGGATCAATTTTACAAGCCACTCAAAAGAGCAGAAGTAAAAGATACTTTGAACCTCCAAAATATCACAAGGGAAATGTTGCCAGAGCATTATTTTACTTTTCAGTAAGATACAAAATCCCCATCAATCCTAACGAGGAATATTACCTTAAGAAGTGGCATATGGAAGACCCCGTTGATGCCGATGAACTAGAACGTAATGATAGAATCGAAAGCATACAGTATAATCGCAACCCCTTCATCGACTTTCCACAACTTGTAGACCAAATTTCTGATTTCTAAGCTCAATCAAGTCAGTTTAGCTATAACCTAACATAAACTTACATACAGATTTTTACCTAGCTAACTTTTTAAATGCATTGATATAGTTTCTCTTAAATAGAAAAGACTCTAGCTTGGAAAGATATATTGAAAACGATTTTCACAACTCTTCTACTGATTTTTTCAACGACATCGATGTCGTCTATGATTCACTACTACCCTGCTGATTTTCAAAATCGCGTTGAGGCCGGAACCCTGGTGGATCAAAATCTAAAAATGGAACTCAACAAAATTGTTAAGTCTATGCACCAACCACAAGATGGTGTTCCTGACACATTGGTGGCACGATGTATCGGAAGTACCTGCTATAAGCATCACAGCCTTGGCTATAAAGGCGCGCGAACTATTATGTTTGGAGATATCGACCTTCGACAATATAAAAATGACGAGTATTACGTCAAAGATGTCTACTGTCGCCAAGAGTTTTCTAGTGAAAACTTTTCAAAAAATAAGAGTATTGGACCGAATAAGATTCCTGATTCAAATATTCTAAACTGCGAACACACATGGCCGCAGAGTCGCTTTTCCAAAAGCTATAACCGAGGAACACAAAAAGCTGATCTTCACCACCTCCACCCAACTAATAGTAAATCAAATAGCATAAGAGGAAATAACCCTTTTGCTGAAGTGAACGGTGGAAAGAGTCCAACTAAAAGTTGTCTCTCCTCAAAATCAGGAAGGGCAATTGCGATTCCTTCTGGCATTGGACGCAGTAATTCTTTTCAGCCACCAGCTGAACATCGAGGAAATGTCGCCAGAGCGCTTTTTTACTTCTCAACTCGCTATGAAATGAAAATCAATACCGTTCAAGAATACTACTTAAGAAAGTGGCACCAAGATGACCCGGTTGATACTGAAGAGCGAACCCGTAATAAAAAAATCTTTACGGCCCAGGGTAACCGAAACCCATTCGTAGACAACCCCCAACTAGTCGAATTAATAAGTAATTTTTAGATAGGCAGAGCACCCGAAAGGGTGTTCTTTTTTTAGCTAAACACTATGCTTTCTAGCCTATATACAATGGATCGAAATTGCCCAAAGTTCCTTTTACTAGAGTCTGGAAATGACATAGTACATCTTGTCATTTTCCCACTCTATTGATATATTTTTTAGGATATAACAATCAAAAAACCCCAAATATTACCCTAAGGAGGACTGTTCAATGAACGCCAAAACGACACCACGCGTTGACATTATTCCCGAAGAATGCAAAGGCTGCCAACTTTGTGTCGGAGAATGTCCGAAGAATGTTATTAAAATGTCTGAGAAGATTAATCAATTTGGCTATAACTACGCTGAGTATACCGGAGAAGGTTGCATCGGCTGTGGAATGTGTTTTTACGCATGCCCGGAGCCAGGAACAATCACAGTCTACAAAAAGTAGTTTTAAGGAGAATTGATTATGAAACGAGAATTTATCAAAGGTAATGACGCCGTTGCAAAAGCTGCACTCCTAGCGGGTTGTACACAATACTACGGCTATCCTATTACTCCATCGTCTGAGATTGTTCACACATGTGCACTTCTTTTTCCTCAGGTCGGAGCAACATTTCTACAAGCAGAATCTGAAGTTGCTGCTATAAACATGGTTTACGGTGCTGCTGGTGCTGGAAAGCGCGTTATGACTGCATCATCTTCACCAGGAATTTCACTAAAGCAAGAAGGTGTTTCATACATCGCTGCTGCTGAACTTCCTGCTGTTATTATTGATGTTCAACGTGCAGGTCCAGGGCTTGGAAATATTTGGCCAGAACAGGCTGACTATAACCAGGTTGTAAAAGGTGGTGGCCATGGAAACTATAAGTGTCCAGTAGTTGCACCAAACAGCCCACAAGAGATGTGTGACCTTACTATTCATGCTTTTGAACTTGCCGATAAATACCTAACACCTGTTTACGTTTTAACAGACGCATACACAGGACAGGTTATGGAAGGTGTCGAATTCCCAAGCGAAGTGAAAGAAGTAAAAAAGCACGACTGGGCAGTTTACGCAGATAAAGAAAGTAAAGGAAACCTAATTTGTTCAATCCAAATGGATGTAGAATCCATGGAAAGAATAAATATTAAACTTCAAGACAAGTACGCTGAGATTGAAGAGAACGAAGTTATGTACAACGAGTACATGATGGATGATGCTGAGATCGTACTTGTTGCTTATGGTATCACATCGCGAATTACACGTTCTGCGGTTGATGCACTTAGAGCAAAAGGCGTTAAAGCTGGACTCTTCAGACCAATCACCGTTTTCCCATATCCAAAGAAACAAATTGAAGCACTAACTGTCGGCGATACAGCGAAGATTTTTGTTGCAATCGAAATGTCTAATGGGCAGATGGTAGACGACGTTCGCCTCGTAGTTAATGGCAGAAAGCCAGTGGAATTCTACGGACGTATGGGTGGAGCTATTCCTACACAGGATGAGCTTGTTGAAGTGATCACAGGTTTCGCTAAGAAACATATTTCTTAATTGGAGTTGAAAAATGGGTAACATAATATCTAAACCAAAATCTTTCTGTGACGACTTTGTAAGAAAGCCAGGAAACTATCCAAAGGTAACTCACTACTGTCCAGGCTGTGGACATGGTCGTGTACATAAACTAATCGCAGAAGCACTTGATGACCACGAGATGAAAGACAATACTATGTTTGTTTCTCCTGTTGGTTGTTCTGTTTTCGGTTACTACTACTTTGATGTAGGTAACTTCCAAGCTGCTCATGGGCGCGCTCCTGCTGTTGCAACTGCTGCCGCAAGATCGAACCCACATGGGTATACAATTTCTTATCAAGGTGACGGTGACCTTGCTGCAATTGGTACAGCTGAAATCATTCATGCTGCCAATCGTGGTGAAGACATGACTGTTATTTTCGTAAATAATACAATTTATGGAATGACTGGTGGTCAGATGGCGCCAACAACTCTTGAAGGGCAAAAGACAACTACATCTCCTTACGGTCGTGACCTGCAAGAGATGGGTAATCCAATCAGAATGGCAGAAATCATTGCTCAGCTAGACGCTCCAGTATTTGTAGAGCGTGTTGCTGTTAGTGACTCTAAGCATATTAGAAAGGCACGTACAGCGATCAGAAAAGCTCTTAAGTCTCAAAAAGACAGACAAGGATTCTCATTTGTTGAAATTCTTGCGACTTGCCCAATTGGCTGGAAAATGACTCCTGTTGATGCAATTAAAAGGCTTGAAGAGGAAGTGATTCCATACTTCCCACTCGCAAACTTTAAAGATGATACTGATGACCGTCCTGCAAAACTACAGAAAACGGGAATTGTTAAGGCCGAAGATATCATACGTGTTTTAGGTGTTGATAAAGATGAGAGAATCTTTCCACTTGATGAAAACTTCATCAATAACTTTCCGAACCAGAATATCAAAGTCGCAGGTTTTGGCGGCCAAGGTGTACTAATGGCGGGAACAACTCTTGGATCTCTTGGAATGGAGCTTGGTCTTAAGACGACATGGCTTCCTTCATACGGACCTGAGATGCGTGGTGGTACTGCAAACTGTAATGTCTGTATCTCTAAAGATGAAATAGGGTCACCAATTGTCGAGAGTCCAGATGTACTCATCGCAATGAATGAGCCTTCAATGCATAATTTTGGGCCTGAAGTAAAAAAAGGCGGACTAATCATCGCGAACTCTTCAGTTATTCAGAATGCATACAAGAGAGATGACGTAACCATCATCAATGTTCCAATGACTGAGATTGCCGATGAGTGTGGAGTTAAAGCTGCTGCGAATATGGCCGCTGTAACGGCCTATATGAGCTATACAGGCGTTATAGATCTTGAAACTCTTAAGACTCTTATCAAGACGAACTTCAAGAAGAAGAATCTCATCGATAAGAACATCGAGGTTATTGAGGCAGCAGAAAAGTATATTGTAGAAAATTATAAAAAATAATAATCTTCAAATAGTTTTAGAAAGGCCTTATGTATTATGCATAGGGCCTTTTTTTTGAGTCGGCAGTGGCACTATGCGTTTGGCGCCGGCCCATCTGCTCTCTTGAAAAAGAAAAGAGGAAGTGATACACCACAAATACGATGAATAACACAATCAGATACACAAAATTTCACAGTAATTTCAAGGACCTAACCTCGGATGAGGTTGAAGCCTTGCTCAAGCAATTCCCCAAGGGAATCATTGCCGTAGACCTTGAGACTACCGGACTCTCCCCGCTTGTAGATAAGATGATCGAACTAGCGGCAATCAAGGTGAAACCTGATGGAATCTGGACCTACTCAACTCTTGTGAATCCAAAAATAGAAATTCCTCAATTCACAATAGATATTCACGGTATTACTGATGAAATGGTGAAGGACTCTCCCCTTGAGCAAGATGTGCTTAAACCATTTATTGATTTTTGTGAAAATCTGCCACTGATTGGCCACAATGCGAAGTTTGATACTGGATTCTTAGCATTTGCCCTTGGCCGCCACCAATTTGATCTTCCAAAGTCTAAGGTATATTGCTCTTGCAGAATGAGTAAGAAGGCCTTTCCTGATACCACGAATCACCGTTTGGGAACACTTGTTAAAGAACTAGATATTCCACTAGAGAATCATCACCGCGCCCTCGATGACGCTATTGCCTGCCTTATTCTCTATGCGCGTTCGCTTCAAGTGAGCTTTGAAAAAGACAAATACGGCAAAATGGTGGATTACTCTCATATGTTCGATATGGGCGATTATTGCACTTCTCGCGATTTTGAGATCCCTAAAAATCTCCATGGAATTGAAGAGAAGCTTAAAAAGAAACACCTGATATGGATTAAGTATCGGGGAGGGTCACACAAAAACAAGTTTCGCCCTATCCGCCCGACGAGTTTTCTCCCTATGCCTGGAGGCAGTGTGCTCTACGCCCATTGCCTACTATCAGATCTCTATAAATCATTCTCACTTCGCAAAATTGCTGAATGGAAAGAAATGGATAGTGCAGACCTTGCAGAGTGGGCACCCAAGGCCTCTACTAGCAATTAAATGTCAATTTCTTACATTAAATGATTTCTCCTTATCCTGCTCTTTAAATTAAAGGTCTAATGTTATATAAATTGTGTAACCTAAACACCCTAAACTTAAACGAGGAATGCTTAAATGACGAGCTGGAAAGACCTACAGAAGGTAGCAGATCTTGAAAAAGTCTACCCAAAACACATTCTAGATAAGTTTCCTATTTCAGGAAAACACCAGGCCTATGCAGATGTATCAGATGAAAATTGGTACGACTGGAAATGGCAGCTAAAAAACCGTATTACAAATCTCGAAGGACTCTCTAAGGTAATTGATCTAACCGAAGAAGAGAAAAGTGCTTTCGAAAAAAGTAATGAAAAATTCAAAATGGCGATCACTCCATATTACGGTGCCCTTATGGATAAAACTGATCCGAACTGCCCTGTTCGACTGCAATCAGTTCCCAATATGGGTGAGCTTAACGTTCTTGAAACAGACCTTGAAGATCCTCTAGCAGAGGATAAAGACATGCCAGTTCCAGGTCTTACTCATCGCTATCCAGATAGAGTTCTTTTTTACGTAAGTAATGACTGCCCAATGCTATGTCGCCACTGTACAAGAAAGAGAAAAGTTGCTGATGAAAACTCTACAGCAGGTCGCAAACAAATCGATGGTGGGCTAGAATACATTAGAAGCAATAAGCAAATTAGGGATGTCATCGTTTCAGGCGGAGACCCACTGTGTCTTAACAACGATTTAATTGATTATATCCTCGGTGAGCTACGTAAGATAGAGCACGTAGAGATAGTTCGTATCGGCTCTAGAAATCAGGTTACTATGGCATATCGTCTATTTGACGATGAGCTAATTAAAATACTTGAGAAACATCAGCCAATTCATATCAACACCCATTTCAACCATCCTAAGGAAATGACGCGCGAGGCACTACTGGCCAGTACTCGTCTGGCACTTGCTGGCGTGACTATGGGGAATCAGAGTGTTCTTCTTAAAGGTATTAATGACGATGCTTTGATAATGAAGGAAATTTCTCACAAGCTTCTACTTATGAGAATTCGCCCTTACTATATCTACCAATGTGATCTCTCTGAAGGGATCTCACACTTTAGAACTTCAATTGATAAAGGTGTTGAGATTATTGAGAAAATGAGAGGCTGGACATCAGGCCTTGCTATACCTCAGTTCGTTGTAGATGCCCCGGGTGGTGGAGGAAAGATTCCAGTCAATCCACAGTACTTCGTAAAAAGGGATGGAAAAAAAGTTGTACTTAGAAACTATAAGAAAGAAGAATTCACTTACTACGAACCTTAGAAGGTGTGATGTTTGACTTCAATCTTAAAAATGAATTAGATAGAACGAGCGGGTCCCAGTCAGATGATTTGGGGCCTCCTGTTAATTGGCAGGATTCACTAAAGTCCTGCCTTCGAACACATAGTGAGCTCGAAGATTTTTTTGAAACGGATATCCCACAAATTGATTATGCCGTTCAAATTCCTAGAAAATTAGCTATCAAAATTAAGCGCTCCAAAAAGGGTTCTCCTCTGTGGAATCAGTTTCTTCCCTCATTTCTTGAAACCCAAGATGAGATACAGCGAGCAGGACTTGCTGATCCAATTGGTGATGAAGTTCATCATCAAGATGGCCAGATAGTTCACCGATATCACAACAGGCTTCTCTTCCTCCCCACAAAAAACTGTGCAGGAATCTGTCGTTTTTGTTTTAGAAAAAACAACATTGAAAATGATAGCAAAATTTTTGATTCCAACTTTTCTGCGACTCTAGACTATTTGAAAAATCACCTTGAAGTTGAAGAATTAATATTTAGTGGTGGCGACCCCTTCCTTCTAACTGATGAAAGAATTGCTTATTATATGACTCAGTTCAGTGAAAATACTCTACTTCGTCATATCCGTTTTCATACTCGTATCCCTACCTTTATGCCGGAGCGGGTTACCGATAAACTATTTGGTATTCTTTCAGAGTTCTCTAAAAAATTTACTAAAATCAATATCGTTGTTCATATAAATCATCCAGATGAACTCGATCACGAAGTTGTAGCATCGATAAAAAGACTAAAAGACGCTGGTGTTGATGTACTTTCACAAACAGTTCTCTTAAAGGGTGTTAACGATGATCCTTTAGTACTCAAAAGCTTGATTGATAAGCTTTTACTAGCAGGAATTAGGCCCTACTACCTGCATCACCCCGACCGAGTTAAGGGTGGGATGCATTTTTATATGGATCTAGAGAAGGGAAGAAAGATTTTTGCTTCCCTTCGGAATCTTGTTCCGGGTTGGGCAATTCCTCAATATATCATCGATATTCCCGGGGGACAGGGGAAAACGAATGCCTTTAATCCCGAGAGTTTTGAAAGCTCTGGCCGCTTCATTACTAAAGATGGAAAAATTGTGAAAATTAATTATCAATAGAGATTGACATCTAAGGCCCAAATTTTTAATATCATTTCACTAGGAATGCGGCAGTAGCTCAGTTGGTAGAGCATCTCGTTGCCATCGAGAAGGTCGCGTGTTCGACTCACGTCTGCCGCTCCAATTTCTACAAAAAAAAAGATTGCCCACGGCAATCTTTTTTTTGTCTTTTTTTTTACCCTATTATTCGCAGCGGTAGATCGCGTGGAAGAAAAGACCGCCCCTTCTAGAAAGACTACAGTGTAGACCTTCGTCGCAGCTGTGAATCTGCCAAGCAGCATTTGCTGGCTCACATAATTGCCCTGTTGTCTTTCTAACGACACATTTGTTGTAGGGATATTTTTCATTTTCTTTAGAAACACAGCGGGGTGTTGCAGACAATATTTCACGGCTTACTAGAGAAAAAGATGATCTTGCTCCATCTTTCAGACCTTCAAACCAATCCATGCAGTCCATATCTACATCACATTCATTTTTCTCATTTTTGAAAGTTAGTTGTGAAGAGATCAAAGCAAGCTCTTGGTCAACAGACTCCTTATTGAGCTTGAAAAATACTGTCTCGCACCAATCAGTTGCATCTTTATAACTTGTCTCCCTACCTAGGTTATTTATCTCAGGGACGTGAAAAGGCGTACTTTCTTGGACCACTGTTGCGGAGTTTGCACTTCCCCCAGACATATCTGCCCCCACTCCAAAGAGCTTTATTCCCGCACTTGCCGATAATACAGTCGATGCTGTTGCTGTAACAGAACAGGCAATTCGAAGTTTTTTACTAAAGTCAAAATTCAGTTCACCAGTTTTTTTGTTGAGTATTAGAAAACTAGTAACTGAAGAAGTGGAAATAGATGTGGTCACACTATAAGATCGTGAAAAATTAAGGGTTGGACCCAGAGTGACGCCTGAACCAAAACCTGAAATATTAACCTGGGCACTAAATTTTTCTGAAAAATTTAGTGCGTGACTTTTATTCAGTGACCGTCGTGGATGATCTGGATAACCAACAACTTCACTATTAATGGGTACAGAGATAAAACCACTTTCGTCGTAGATGAAATGATTTTCAAACTGATTGCTTGATTTTATTGCTCTACCGATATCCAGGGGTAGTGGTTCATTGAAAGTTGAATACAAATCACCAATCTGAAACTGACCTGAGACCTCCTCAAGTGCTAACAATAATGTAGAACTATTGGCATGCACCGAAGGACTAACTCCGAGCAATGCACTTAATGCTAATCCAATGATCGTATTTTGATATCTCACAGTGATCCCCTGTTGTTAATGCCAAAGCAGGCATAAAAACTAATATCAAATCCAGCATGGGCACTCAATCAGGCGTGTAAAATTGACCTCATATAATCTCCTTCCCACTTCAAGATTTTACCAATCGGCATAAAAAGATGATTTATATCTAAACTGGACATTATATTTAACAAATCCCCCCATCGGACCGATGAAATCATATGAAAAATAATGATAATGATAATGTAGAAATTCTATTGGTTGAGGGAGATCTAACTAAACGCAATGAGCTCGCTCTCAGATTGCGCAGTAAGGGACACTTCATTGACATGGCCAAAAATGGCTTCCATAGCATTAAAGAAATCGAAGAGAATAACTACAAGCTGATGATTATTTCCGATAATATGAAAGATATGGGGATTGAAGAAATTGTCACTATAATTAGATCAATGGAGAATAAGAAGAAAACTCCCATAATCCTCTACGACCCGCCAACAAATTCTATTGATATTGATCTGCTAGTTAATGAGCTATCAGTTAATCATATTATTCTATCTCGAGATTTTAATCAGCTGATTACAAAAGTCAGTACTTATGTAAAAAAATAAGACACTATGTCATTATACCAACACTTTACATCGATATAAATACCCTAAATTACACACTGCTCATTGGCACATAACTTGTATTAGTAATAACAAGTTACTTATCGGAGCAATTATTATGAAAAACTTCATTCTACCTCTTATTCTTTTAATGGCACTTGCCGTGAATCAATTTACTACTAGTAATAATTCACCCACTCGTTCCATCGCTTCTGTGGAAACAGAGGAAGCTAGTGAGGCCCCTATTTTAAATACCGTTGGCGACGACTGCGTAGAATGTCGTTTGGCCGCACTTCAAATTCAAAATTTGTATCAAATGATAGAAGTATTTGCGATGAACCAAGTAGTTCTGAGTCAGTTAGCATCACCGAAGTACGATCCTAATGCCTCCTCTATTATGGAGCAAATGGGAAATTACACAGACCAACTATATGCTAGTAACCCGCTAGTTACGGGAAGAATTAATGACTATGCCATGGAACGAGATGCTTCTACTCATAACACACTCCCACTCTATCAGGGGATCCAAGGCTACGGGTTTAATTACGACTCGTACCTAGGAAATTCTAGTAGTGTTCAAAGTGTGCAGCAAGCTGGATTTAACTTTAGTGCTCCCCCTATGGATATAGACCCCACCTACCGTAGAATGAGTCAATTTGGTGGTTTTCAGTTTGGCAATCAAGTAGATAGACTACCAAAAATGCCAGAAGTTTTACTCACAGATTCATTTAATGCTTACCCTTCTGAGTTCATCTAAGTATCTATAGAATAAGACATTCATACCGTAAATGGGAGCTACATCAGCTCCCACACTATTGTTGAGCGTTTTACTCCGGAAAAATATTCCTCAATTTTTCTCCCAAAATGGCGATATAGTTCTTACCGGAGCTTTAACGGAATAGAGGCCCATAACGATCTCAACGGACTGAGTGCCATTTTTTTTCATGAGGAAAAATGAAGACAGAAATTCGTACAAACCAAAGCACCAAAGTTTTAATCAGAGTCTGCCACAGTTGTGGAGAAGTGATTGAGTCACCTGAAGAACCTCGGCGCTGCCATGGCTGCAAAAAATCATTCCTACCCCTTAACTACTTCCAGAAAGTTCACGCAAAAAACAGTGAAGAATACCGACAGATGTTTGTTAAAGGCGATGAGCTTCACGAGGATGAGCTAATAAAGGGACTACTAGTTATCTGGTAAAAAGTTCCTCTTAGCGATGAGGATGTGGTATTTTCAGTGTATGAATGCACAAATACTACACCCTGTTGTAATAAAACTACTTGAGTCCAAAGGCCTAAATAAAAGTGAGTTCGAAGAGTTTTTCTCTTGGGACCTGAAGGCCTTACCTGACCTCACCTCACTCAAAGATACCCAGAAAGCATCGAGTCGAATTATCGATGCCATTCTAGCAAATGAACAAATTGGAATTTATGGAGACTACGACGTAGATGGAACCACCAGCTGCGCAACGTTCTATCAATTTTTCAAGATGGTCGGAGTAAATGTTGAATTATTTCAACCGAGCCGTTTCGTAGAAGGTTATGGACTCCATAATTCATCAATAGATAAGGCCCTTGAAAGGGGAGTAAAGGTTCTAATCACTGTCGATTGTGGAATCTCTAGTTCAGGACCTGCAGACTACGCCCTAGAAAAAAATATTGACCTAATCATCACTGATCATCACGAAGATGCTGCTCCTGAAATCCCCAAGGCCTATGCAATTATTAATCCCAGCAGAAGAGATGAGCCAGCAGATTGGGAACAGAAGTCACTTGCGGGAGTGGGAGTGGCCTTCGCTCTTTGTATGCAAATAAGAAAAGATCTCTTGGCACGAAACATGGAGTGCCCATCAATTTATCCCCTACTTCAGTATGTGGCCGTAGGAACAGTTTGTGATTTAGCAAAATTAAATCCCATGAATTTAAAGCTCGTGCGCCATGGCCTAAAGCAAATTCTCACCACTCAATATCCAGGCCTAAAAATATTTTTCTCACAAGACGAGCGAAAAGCAGGATTTGTTCCCAGTGAAAAATTATCTTTTGGAATAGGTCCCATGATTAATTCAAAAGGTCGTTTAGATCATCCAGAGAAGGCCCTCAGACTTCTTAACTGCACAGACTCCGATACAGCATTCAATCTGTACTCACACCTAGACGCCTGTAATAAAGAGCGTAAGCTCATTCAATCGGAAGTCTACGCTGAGGCCAAAGAGCAAGCTAAAAAAAGTGTACTGAGAGGAGAGCACCTTATCAGTATCGTTTACGCACCCGAGTGGCATGAGGGAGTGATTGGAATTGTTGCCTCTAGACTTGTAGAAGAATTCAAGGTTCCCGCCATTGTTTTCACAAACTCAAGTAAGAAAGGGATAATTAAGGCCTCGGCCCGAAGTGCCAGTGAACTTGATATGTTTAAGTGTTTAAATGCCTGCAGTGATCTCTTTATAAAATTTGGAGGACACAAAGCTGCTGCTGGACTATCGATGGAAGAAGACAAACTTCCGCTTCTACGCAATAAGATGAAAACACTTTTAAAAGATGTGCCTGAAATTGAGCGTGTAGTACAAGATCACTATGACCTTGAAATATCACTTGAAGAAATCACACCACGCCTAGCAAAGAATTTAGAAATGATGGAGCCCTTTGGAATGGGCAATTCTAAACCACTATTTAAAAGTAAGGGAGTTCAATTGGATTCCTTCTCTTTAATGAAAGATGTTCATGTGCGCTGGAATTTATCCTCCCAAAGTAATCCGAAAATAAAAATGCGAGGGGTAACTTTTAATCATATTGGAAAATACGGTATTATTCATCCTGATAAGCTTTTTGAAGAGCAGCGTAAAACGGGAAAAGACCTCACCATCTATTATCGCTTAGGAATTAATCGTTTCAACGGGAATGAGTACTTGCAGTTGATGGTTGAGAAAATCACCTACGACGAGCTATAAAAAAGGCTCCCGAAGGAGCCTTGCACTTACTTTCTTACAATCGTTACTTTTTCCATCAGGATATCGTTACTTGGACGATCCATCATTCCGGTTTTAGTCTGTCCTATTTGATTAATTATATCCATTCCGTTGATGATCTTACCAAATACAGTGTGACGGCCGTTTAGGTGCGGAGTTGGTGCTAGAGTTACAAAAAATTGTGAGCCGTTTGTTCCCGGTCCTGCATTGGCCATTGAAAGAATACCAGGAACGTCGTGCTTAAGTTCAGAAGTGCACTCATCAGCAAATTTATAACCAGGTCCGCCAACTCCCTTTCCTTCAGGACATCCACCCTGAATCATAAATCCTTCAATTACGCGATGAAAGATAAGTCCATCATAATAAGGACCTTCTTTTACTGTCTCTTGACGACCTTCAGCTAAATTCACAAAGTTCCAAACAGTCTCTGGGCACTCTTTTGCGTAAAGCTCAATTTCAAAGTCTCCCATATTTGTTTTTACTTCGGCATAAATTCTATCGATGTCTTCTTTATAATCGCACTTTTCAACACTTTTTCCTGAACCAAACATGGTTACTCCTTTAATTAATTAGTAGTTATGTATTTTAAATTTTCCAATAAATTCGGATGGTGCCTCTTTAGCTGGGATGTAGAGATGAATATCCTGATCTTTGCGCAAAAGTCTTTCAACTTCTAATTGAAATCCTAACTGCTGCTTTTTCTCAGAGTCAAATACAGAGAACATATCAAAGGGTATCATCAAAATATTATCCCCAAATACTTTTTTAGAATTGATAAATCTTTTTAAAGCTCGGTGATCCATGCAGAGAGAAATGAATACGGGATGACCTAGATCCATAGATTTAGAACGCATGAGGCGTACTAGATCATTCATTTTTTCTTTTGAATCTAAGACGGGATCAATCCATACTAAGTTTACTCTTTTAAATTTTGGTGATTTAAATGCGAAAATACCACTTTGTATCCTATCAGAGACATCATAGAAGATAATTTCTTCATCTTTTAACATCAAAAACTCAGAGTTATAAAACTCCATCTTGGAATGACGCTCAAGATTAAGATAATACTGAAACTGAATGGCATCTCTATAATTTAACTGAAAATTATTTTGAAGCTTTGGCAGATTGATGAACTTGATCTCAGATTGACGTTTACAACTGCCTGAACGTGATACATTTACCCACTGCGGGATATCACCCATAAAAAAGCGCTCTATTCCTGAGCTTACATAGTAACGGCCCAAGTTACGCCTCTTCATGCCATTATCACGAGTGGTTTGGCAGCCAAAGGCCAGCAAAAGAATAGAAATTATCAACAGTTTGTTCATCTGCCTGATTCTATCTCAAAAAATTTAATAAGTAGAGTTCCCTAGACGAAAAACACCTTCGCATCTCCGCGGTCAACTACAGAGTGCTCAGCGAATAGGTACATGAAGTCGATAAAGCTCTTTAGCCCTTTAAAGCTTGGAGTTGATTGATCGAATTCACAACCATAACGCATGAACGTCTTACCGTGCTCAATATATTCCTGACCGTACTGCACTTTGATAAATACAGGAATGAAGGAATTTTTGGTGAAGTACATTCTAAACTTAATCTCTTCGCCCTCTTCGAATTTACTATCAGTTCTCTCATTCCATGGAACTTGGATCATACATCCGTCATGGGAAATATCTACGAGATTAAGTGGATAGATTCCACCGCCTTCGTCCATTGTAGCGTAGGCCCCGAGAAAATTATTAAACACTATTCGTTCAAATGCACGACGCTTGTGTTCGATGTTTTCTTCTCTTTTCTTATTAAAATCAAGTACTTTGTCCGACATGCTTGCGCTCCTGGTACTATTAGTCCAGTAGCTGTATCGGAGATTTTTCACAATTTCTTTAGAACCTAAGTGAATTAATCGACTATTTCTTTTGCCAATCAGGAGTGACTTCTAGCTCCTCAAGAATGCGCCAATAGGATTGCAAACGTGAAAACAAAAGCTTTGCTTGGTATTCGTCTTCAATCAGATAAAAAGCGCATCCCTTTACCCCTTCTTTGTGGGTGCAGTTATTAAACTTGCAGTGAGTAGACATCTCTTCGAGATCGGGAAAATACTCGATAAAATTATCAGACATGATGTCTTGGAGAGAAAACGAGCGAACACCTGGTGAATCAATTAGAGTAAAGAGGTCAAGATCCAGCATTTCTGCCCATGTAGTAGTATGGGAACCTTTATTAGATTTTCCAATTATATTGGTTTTGAGTTCGACCTTAATCTCTCCTCCGGCCAGAGCGTTGATTGTCTTACTCTTCCCAACTCCTGACTGCCCTAAAAAGATAGCAGTACGATCACGCAGGGCCTCAACGAGCTCCCCATATCCCTTCTCAAGGTATTTGGGAACGTATTCCTTATCAAGGGCAGTGCATTCAAAACAATCGACACCTAGTGCTTTTAGGCGGTCCTGCTCAAAACAAATATCAAATTCTTCAGGATCGTATTCATCCATTTTATTGAAAACAACAACTGGGCGAATTCCCCATTGTGAAGCGCGCACTAAGAAGCGATCGATGATTCCTCTCTTGAATGTTGGTCTAGAAACAGATATCAGGATAACCATCAAGTCACAGTTGCTACTGATAACCTTTCTCTTTTGTTCCCGAACTAGGATGCGAAACACCTCACTGGTGCGATCTTCCATTTCCGTGATAACGAGTTCACCATTTTCGTCAATAATCTCGACGTAATCCCCTACTACTAGAGATCTTTTTCCCTTAAGAAGATTTCCCAGTGCTTTAGCCTGTACAATCTCTCCAGTAGATTCGACCTTACAATCGAATTCTCTTTTGGCAGACCTGTAGATCCTTGCTCTCAATTAGCGCTCCCCATTCAACAAAAGTGGTTGATTTTGTCCAAAATTCAATGCCTTATCACTACAGCAATTTCGGATATCCGGCCACTATTCTTTAACTATTACTTGACAAAAGCAAGCTACACCTTTACTTTTGGCTTAACATAATTGAAACTGTTTTGCCGGTCGGAATCGACTATCAACGACTCTTTCATAACATATGAGCACCCGTAGCTCAGCTGGATAGAGCATCCGCCTTCTAAGCGGACGGTCAATGGTTCGAATCCATTCGGGTGTACCATTTCACTTAAAAACCTCGATTCTATCGAGGTTTTTTTACGTCTGGAGT
>JAGLCH010000097.1 GCA_023146355.1 Bacteriovoracaceae bacterium
CTTTGAAAGAAGCGTCAATGAACCTGGAACTCTGCTACTCGTAGATGCCCCGTTTTAGTTTCTTTTCAATATCTTTCTGCTTATCAGCATCTCGCTTGTCGTGAAGTTTCTTGCCGCGACCAATTGCGAGCTCGATCTTGATGCAGTTACCTTTAAAGTATATTATGGTCGGGACTGCTGTGAGGCGCTCTGCTTTCATTTTGTGTTGGATTTTTTCAATCTCTTTGAGATTAAGAAGAAGCTTACGCTTTCGAGTCTCTTCGTGATTATTAATATTTCCAAAATCGTAGTGGGCGATGTACATATTGTTGATCCACGCCTCATTTTTGGAATCTATCGTAATATGGGATTCGCCAATTTTCACTTTTCCGGCACGAATGCTTTTAACTTCTGTTCCTACGAGAACAAGTCCCGCTTCAACTTTTTCTAAAAGTTCGTAGTCGTAGCTTGCACGTTTATTTCTTGCGATTACTTTTATTCCCATTCTTTAATCCAGTTACTTTAAGGCGCGGTATAGAGCAATGACTTGCTCGTAGGTAAAGGTCTCTGCGCGAATTGTCCTCTCTATATTACACTCTTTTAATGCTGCTTCCAACTTCTCCGCAGGGTAGTGGGGTTTAAGTACTTTGCCTAATTGCTTGCGTCTCAAGGCAAATACCTTTCGTAGGAATTTTTCGTAGGCACGAAATTCATCTAAAGGGACATCAGGGGTTTCTCGCCGAACAAAGCTAACTACAGCGGAATCTACTTTTGGTGGGGGAGAGAAGGCGCCAGGGGCGACTTGACACAGAAGTTTGCAATCAAAGTAGTTCTGGCACAGGGCCATGAGGGAACCCATAATATGTTTTTTCTTTTGAGATATTTTTGTGATCTTTTGCGCCACTTCTTTTTGATACATTAAAGTCATGTATTTGATTGAAGGTGCTTGCATAAAGTTAATTGTTAGGGGGACTGAGATATTGTAGGGAAGATTTGAAACCATCCAGACCGAGTCGTCCCACTTTCGCTCAGTAAAGAATGCATTTAGGTTAACCTGAAGAGCATCAGCAAGATTTATTTGATCATCTGAGATGAATTCTCGTAAGTACTCTGGAAAGCGCTCGTCCATCTCAATAACTTCAAAAGGAAGATTGTGCTCTGCTAAAAAACGGGTAAGCACAGCAGGTCCCGGTCCAACTTCAACCATATATTTGGCTTCGCTTGCAAAGTCATTTGTAATTTTATTGATAACATTTTTGTCGCGTAGGAAGTGTTGGCCTAAACTTTTATCTGCCTCGGGAAGTGTACTCATCTTTTTATTCCTTTCTTTTTATCGATAAATCTACCGCGTGCATCAAGGTAGAGGCACTCGGGGAAGGGAACTGAGAGTTCCATATTTAGGAGAGCGTAGTTTGCAACCATTGCACCATTGTCAGTGCAGTAACTCATTTTAACAAAATTAACGTCTTTATATTCAGACTGCAAAAGAGCGCGAAGTGCTGAGTTTGCGGCAACTCCACCCCCAACAACAATAGGAAGATCACTCCCTATTTTTTCTTTTGCCATCTTGTAGGCAAATCCTAATTTCTTACATAGAGCGCGAATAATGGCACGTTGATAAGAAGCGCAGAGATCATACATATCCTGAGATTGAATATCACCAGGAGTATCTGTTACAAGGTGTGGATTTTTTTCAAGCATCTGTCTAAGTGATGTCTTTACCCCAGAGTAGGAGAGGTTGGCATCTTTTGACCCAGTGAGTCCTATTGGAAACTCATAGCGTCGGTCGTTTCCTTTTTTTGCCATATCATCGATCAACTTTCCTCCGGGATGGCCAATCCCCATAAGCTTGCCACCCTTGTCGAATGCCTCACCGGCAGCATCATCGATAGTCGTCCCTAGGATTTCCATCTCTGTACTAGAGCGAACTAGCATATAAAGTGAGTGTCCTCCGCTTACAATGAGCCCGAGATATGGATATGATATTTTTGTGGTGAGGTGAATCGCTTCTAGGTGGGCATAGAGGTGATTTACGGCAACAATTGGCTGATGGTGCAGTAGAGAAATGGTTTTTGCACCGTTAAGTCCAGTTAAAAGTGGTCCTAGAAGCCCTGGGTGAGTGGTTACACCAATGAGATCAATCTCACTTGGAGTGAGTTGGGCCTCTTTAAAAACTTGATCTAGGAGTGGTGCCACCTTTGCAAGATGGTTTCTGGCAGCAATCTCTGGAACGACTCCGCCCCATTTTGCCAACATTATCTCTTGAGAGAAACTTTTGTGTGCCAAAATTTGAGGAAACTCATCAGAGTTTACATCGCCTTTTAGAATACAGATCGAAGTATCATCGCAGCTTGTTTCAATTCCTAGTACTATCTTCATCAGTCATTTTTCTCCTCACTCTTACTATCAAGTGATGGGTCATTTGTCGATATTCCACTCCATCTGCAGCCTGACTTACAGCTTGCATCAGTCTTTTTCTTAGCAGATTTAGGCCCTACGCTATGTCGATCAATAAAATGGATAAAACTGCTGCAGGAGGTTAGGAATATTAATAAGATAAATAGATTTAAGCATCTCATTACTGAAGCTTTTTAAGTTCCATTTCGACCGTCTTTCTGTATTTGGTCTTTGGAAATTTCGCCAGTAATGTCTCAAAGGCTTGTTTCGCCTGGTCTTTCTGACCTAAATTATCAAATGCACGCCCTAAGTGAAGTAGCCCACTAGTATTTAGTGGTGACCTTGGGTGCTCAGTAAAGAGTTGTGAAAAATAGATGAGTGAGTCCTTAAACTTCTTTTTTCTAAATGAGATCATCCCAAGATAGTAGGTGATCTGTGCACGAGTCTTGCCTTTGTATTTTTTATTCTTGTAAAACGAGACTAGCTTCGGCCATGCGCGCTTGTAATTTTTAGTGCGATAATCGTGAACCGCCTGCTGATAAGAGCTTTTCTTCTTTTTTCTTGGTTTACCTGTAAGCTTATTTAAAGTCTTTAGAAGTTTTTCTAGGTAGCTCTTGTTTTCAGAAAGAAGTCTTTTATTTTCTTCTACGTCCTCACGTAGGGTACGGTGATTTTCTCTGATTAGGGAGAATTCTGCCTGAAGATCATTAAAGCTTTGTTTAACATTTTGCTTATTTTTATGTCCTGTCTCCTCAACTGTACCATTGAGGAGGGAGAGGCGCTCTTCCATGTTTTGAAGGCGAACGGTTGATTCTGCAGTTAATTTTTGGTTGTCTACCATTTGGATTGCTAAACCATCGAGCATTTTTTCTCGGCGAATTTGTTCAGCAGTTTTAAAACATCCAGAAAGAACCAATAGGCATGGAACAATGACCAAAAGATTTAATTTTCTCATAGTTAATCCAAAATTGTTATTCGAGGGTTGTCTTTTTTATGGCGACAAACTCAGCGCGTTCAGAAAACTTCTTAGATAGTATGGCGTATTGTTTCGCTTTATTGAAGTACTTTCTACGGTAGGATGACTTGGCCTTGAGGTAGTAAAATTCGGCCTTTCGGTAGAGTCCTGGGGCAAGAGTCATGGACTTAGATCTTTTAGCTGCTATAAAAGCGGCTTGGGCCATGCTCATCTCCATTTTTGGTCTTGTAGTAGCAAGTCCACATGAGAGGAGGGTGAGCAAAAGGATAATTTTAAAAGTAAAGAACGCAGATTTTGCGCCCTTTACCATTATAGAAGATTGGTTCATTACTTAGCTGTTACTACGAAATTTCCTCTTCTGTTTTGTGACCATGATTCATCATCATGCCCTTGAAGAAGTGGTCTCTCTTTACCGTAAGAGATAATTGTCACTCTTCTTGACTCAACACCCATAGATGTTAGGTAGTTCTTCACTGCCTTTGCTCTCTTCTCTCCAAGTGCAAGGTTGAATTGAACTCCGCCTCTTTCGTCACAGTGACCCTCTACTTGAACTTCAACTGTTGCGTTGTCCTTTAGTAGTTGAGCATTTGACTCAAGCGCTGCTGTTGTATCAGCTGTTAGAGTTGCTGAATTGAATGGAAAGTAGATAGTCTTTAGACCATTAGCTGAACCTTGATCAGATGAAGCGTTAAGCTCAAAGCTAATTCCATCAGTGTTTACCGCATCGAGTGATACTTCATCTGCAGATACATTCTTCTTAGCTCCACTACACCCAACGAGTGATAGTAGAAGTGCCATTACTACAGGAAGTGCAATTTTTCTTAATGTCATGATTTACTCCTTTTAATATATTAAACTGATTTATTAATAATAATGTATATTTTGATTATACAACCACTTGATAATAACAGGAAGTTATTCTAACGGGGAAATAATGTCTCAATTAAAACTGATTAATCCTATCATTCTCATCGGAAGCTTTCTGTTCACCTTAACAGGGAATATAGCTTTTGCTCGCATTTCTAATAAAGGGGCACAGATAAGTAAAAGCTTTACCCTGAATCATAGGTACGGCGAAGTCAGGGTTGAAATTCATGGTTTTGAAAAGGATCGCGACTTTATTGCAAAGACCGAAAAGATCATTAAGAGAGATGTTCCGAAGCTGTTTAGCTACTTCAAATATATTCCTCAAAGTACTATGTACTACGAGGTTGAAAGTGATATTCATGTTGCCAATGGGATGGCAATGCCTGTTCCCCATAATAAGGTCGTTCTCTATAATTTCCCCCCTGGATCTGACGGGCAACTACTGGCCAGTGATGATTGGATTAGAACACTAATTGTTCATGAGACAGTTCATATTATCCATATGGATTATACCACTGGCTGGGTTCAGGGAGTCCGTAATGTATTTGGCTCCATTGCTAAAATCTTCACCACCACTCCGCGATGGTTTACTGAGGGGATTGCTGTTTGGGCGGAAACTGTTTTCACAAAGGGCGGGCGTAACCGCTATATCATGAATGATTTGGCACTTGCTAAGTATATGTCCACTCAAAATGCCTGCAGCGACATCAGTTGTATAAGTGAAGTTTCCACTTATCCCTATATGGGAATGGCCTATTTAATGGGTGGAAAGTTTATGGCACATATTGAGAAAAATAAAAAAGGGGCCATTGCTTGTATCGTCCGCGAAAATTCAAACAACTTATCAGGACTCCTCGATAATGCCTTCATCGATTGTACAGGGAAGGGAATTGTCACTCACTATAATCAATTCTTAGCTAGATATAAGAGGGGGCTAAAAGATAGGGCGCGAACCTTTGGATTTACACCTCTAGCAAAAGCATCAAATAAAATTGAATTTGTAGGGAAGGGGAATGTTTCTCTAGACCAAGGGCAACAACTCATCGACGGTAAAGTCATATTTGGAAGCTATTATGATCGTGCTGAGTATATGAATGCGCTTGACATTAAAACTGGCGCCCTTAAAAGTTTTCAACTTGAAAATAAACTCGATTTTGTTCCTTCCCCAACGGACTACTCTCGTGAACACTCACGTTATCCCATTGGTGTTTATGAGTATCAAGGAATTAGTGATAGGGAGCGGCGCTGGTTCATGCTAGATGGAAAGAGTCTTGAAAGCATTTCAGAGATAGAAGAAGATTCTCCTTCACAGTACCTATTTCAATTGAATAAAAAGGATTATATCTCTTTACGTTTTGAACGCGACCGTTGGTGGGTATATGACAATAATGGCCCAATCTATAACTTAGAAAAGTTTCGCTCACTGTCCCGACCATTTGTTACTACAGTGCGTGGAAAAGACTACTTGATTTATCAAACTATTTTTAAAAATAAATTTGCGCTTCAGGCACTAGACCTTAAAACGAAAAGTAGAAAAAACCTCTTTAGCTCAAAAACAGAGTTCAATTTAGCGGGTCATTATAAAGGTTACATTTTTATCAATCGCCCTTTTATTGACGAAGACAAGATGGTTGTCATAAGCCTTGAGGGAAATAGCTTTGTTTCTGAAATTGAAAAAGTTCACCAGATTGGACGTGTGATTTTTGATAAAGAAAATACGGTTTTTCTCCACCAACATGATCCAAGTTTTCTGTACAATTTTAAAGGGAATGGGGAGAGTTTTATAGCATTCATTCGAGCACGAAGCTCTCACTATGGTGCACCAAAGTTTATGGTAGTGGATAAAAAGGAAGAGGAACTTAAAAGAAAATCGGGTTACCAGGGATCTCCTTTACTGCGTAACTTTGTTCCTGGTTACTGGCTATTGACCGGAGTCTTTTCTGGAGAGATGAAGAAAACTTCTATTTCTACTATGGTTACTGATCCTTTGCAGAACCATATACTTGAAGCGGAGCTGCTTTATTACGGTAAGGAAAATAGCTTTGGCGCTAATTTGATCTACGACTACCAATTTGTAAAAAAACATTATCTTGGAGGGCAGTTTTGGCAGCACTATGGATACAGTGAATACCGTGACAAGGCCTACCGCGAGGATGAATATGAACTCCACTTGCGCAGTGACTGGGAGTGGGGACGAAACCTTCTTCCAACGATCTTGTCTATACGTGAAGAGAGAGATGCAAATGTTCTCAGGGACAAAATTGAAGTAACTCGTACTGCATCATTGGATTTCGGGTGGAGTGTTTTACCAAAATATTTTGATGACACCTTAAACCTAATGTCACTCAATGTGAGAGGTGAGAAAACCAATGGTACAGACCTTGGGTACTACTCTCTTTTAAGTAATTTCTCATCAAGACTCTACTTTCATCCCCGGTTCGAGGTGGTTGTTGAGGGACTGTGGGGGCGCAATTACAAAAACGAACTCACCGATGGAGTTATTGAGCTAGACCGAAATCTAGGTCCAATTCAAGGGGGGGATATTTTTGGTAATAATATAAATTATGCCAACCTCAAACTCGACCTCACTGGTCACGTCATCTACAAAGGATGGGGCAATAAGCCGATTTTCCTTAAAGAAATTCACTATATTGGTGGTATTGAGAGGGCCGAAGCTGATTTTATTTTTTCCAAGGGGAAGCTTTTGCGCGACCAAGAGCTCTACAATGGATACTACGGAATGCGCGCTGATATGCGCATCTTCTATATGATTGACGTTCAAATGCAAGCAACTTACTCCCATATCCTCAACAATGGTGAGAGAAAATTCCTCGTTGATATTGCGGGACTTTGGTAACTTCCCTCTCTAGGGTGCGATAAATTAGATAGATAAGATATTTTTAGTGTATTTTACATATGCTTGGCTCCAAGATAGATATGTTTCAGCAAAACGAAACAAACTTTGGAGAACATATGAAAAACCTGATCGCATTTATCACAGTCCTAGTATCACTTAACGCTTTCGCTACCGACTACGGCCAGTACGGAGAGTGTTCGGGAGTATTCACACAAGCACTTTGGGAAATCACAGATGGTGAGGGTGTAGATGTTCTTTATGAAACTACTGCTCAAATGACTGAGAAAGAGTTCAACTCAACTCCAGTTTTCAACGATGGGTTTGAGTATCAATCTTGTAAAGATTCAGTAAGAGAATTTGCTTTCATGGATATGGAAGGTAATGAGTTCAAGATAATGTACACCAATGAAGAAAACTGTGACGGCGGCAACAGCTACGGCGTTATTGTGGACATGAACTCAAGTAAGATTATCGCACATATCAATGACAGTGATATTAGCTGCCTTTAAAGGGTAGGATGACCATCCTGTTATAGTCCGCTTGGACATTTGAAACTAAAAGCGTACGACGAGAAAAGATTAGCCCCTCAATGAGGGGCTTTCCTGTATTTGAAAGCTGTGCTATAAATAATATTCTTACTAAGTGGGGGTGTCACGGTTTCGACAGGGGATACTGAAGTTTAGTGGGCGTGTCCAGGTTGGTCTCCACGGTCCTGGTAAAAAGGAGCCCAAAACACAATTGCTGAATCTAACGATTACGGCTATGCTCTTGCTGCTTAATTAAGCAGTCCTAGACATTGCGGGGTATGCACCAATAACAAAAGGCATGCGACACAGGTTCGGTACGCTGTCTAAAACGTATCGGTAGCCGCCCGAGGCCTACTCAAAAGTCTAAGGGGATGATGGTTGTCCTTACGCCATCTAGACTTGTCTCAAGTCGATAAACTGAGACTACGCACGTAGTCCGCTATCTAGATGATCTTTTGGACGCGAGTTCGACTCTCGCCACCTCCACCATTCTGCTTGATGTGAAATCAGGCACTTAACTTCTTTCAATCCCAAATCCGCACACAAGCTACCCAAAATGACTTATTCACGATGCCTTTCACCCTGAGGGCGCTACAGGGGTGGATTCGTGCGTCCA
>JAGLCH010000098.1 GCA_023146355.1 Bacteriovoracaceae bacterium
CGCCTCGACATGAGAATGACGGAGAAAAAGGTTTTTCACTTGCAGAGGTGATGGTAGCAGCAGGACTACTTTCAGTGCTCTCTCTTGCACTTGTGCATATTACGCAAAATCAGGCAGTAGTACAAAAAAGAGCAGAAGCATCTTCTGAGATAAATACCATCTCAAATACTATTACTCAAAACCTCCTTAATAGTCTTGCTTGCGAAGAAACCCTCACTCTCGGTAGCACTATCTCAGAAGGTATGGATATAGCTGAAATAAAAAATCGTAGAGGAGATACCCTATTCAATAAGGTTGATAAATATGGCAATAGGCAAATTAGTATCAATGACATCACCCTCAACAACCTTTCAGTTGGCCCTCTTGCAAATGGTAGCCGCTTTGGTGAAGCGAATATTATTGTTACGTTTGAAAAATTAAGTAAGCTTATAAAAGGTATCAAGTTAATCCAAAAGACATTTCCTGTTAAGATCTCTTTAAGCGGGGCCAATGCATTACTCGGTTGCTATTCGGCCACTGAAAATGCTGTTCAGACTGCAACAGAAAAATCATGTGAAAGCATCGGCGGGACCTACAACAGTGCATCTAACGTTTGTGACCTTGCTGCATTCAATCCACTTGATCCGCTATCAGCGAGTAAGGCCGTTTCTTCACAGTCACAGGAAGATTGGTATAATAACATGATGACAGCATCGCTCTCCCCTTATGTAAAACTCATAGGAGATACCATGACAGGGAAACTCCAAGTTAATGCTGACATTGAAACAAATAGCAGACTCTGTATTAATGGCGAATGCCGAACAACTTTTACAGCGCAGCTTTGCCCCACGGGAGAAGTTGTAAGCAAAGTCTTTACAAATGGTACTGTTGCTTGTGTCGACATTACCTGTCCTAGCGAAAGCACTTTTTTCGTAGGGATAAATGCCTCAGGTGCTCCCAAATGTAAAGCATTTCCAACAAACACATGTTCCGCGAACCAATTTGTATCTAAGGTTGACTCTGATGGTACAGTTCATTGTTCTGCATTACCTGCTGGAACAAATATTGACTGCGGAGCAGGAGCAATACAGAAGATTGATGCTGCCGGAAATGCCACCTGCGTAAACTTTCC
>JAGLCH010000099.1 GCA_023146355.1 Bacteriovoracaceae bacterium
TTGCAGATCAAATGGTATAATAAGAAAGGGAATTAAAGTTGGCGCTCAGTTCAATGACCCAAGTGCCAAAGCAGTGATATCAAAATTTTTAGACTAACTTAATCGTCAACAATATTATAAGCACTCTCTACGACTTTAACGACTTGGTCCCATTCTGTTTTATTTACAAACCCAAATGCCCCCAGGGAATTCGCCTTTTTCATATTATTGCTATCACCATAGGCCGAAAGAATAATAAAGGGAATTTCGGGATACTTTGCCTTTGAGTCTTCAAGAAGCATAAAACCATCACACTCTGGCATTGAGATATCAGAAATAACACAGTTAATTTCTTTATGCTCCTTAAGCATCTCTTTTGCAATATTGCCATTTTCAGCAACATACATATGATCCACCAACCCTTCAAAAACGGCCTCAAGAAGCTTTCGAATTGCAAGTTCATCATCAACAATCAGCAGCGTTTTTTTCACGATTTACTCCCTAATTATTTTGTTATTTAATTCATTTTGATTATGCTCGTCTGCTGTAGCAGGAAAGTGAGTTTTTAAAATACCGCCACACTCATCAATTGCCTTACAAATGGCCGTAACATAATCCTTCTTTTTAAGGTCTTTAACCATTCCATCAACGATATTATTCCAGGTATCATCTGCAACTAATTCGTCAATCCCACGATCAGCTACCATTTCAACCCTTCTCTCCATGGCAGAGATAAAAAGAAGTACCCCGTTACGATTTTTAGTAGAATGAAGATTATTAGCAAAAAACACTTCAAGTGCTCTTTGATGAACTTCCTCATCAATTTCTACCTTGCGAAGAAGTAGACGCTTAATACCGGGAATAAATGCCAAAGCATAGCCAATGATAAGGCCTGGGATCTGTACATAAAGTAACCAAATAGGATTTTTTATCTCAGGCATCATAAGATAAAAAATGACAGCTACCAGAAATGATACCAAAACTGCCAATCTCATATGAGCAACTGGATAATGATCACTACTATCCATCATCGCCGGAACAAGTTCTCCCGATGTTTCCTTTTCTACTTTTTCAATACATTCTTCAATTATTTTAGCTTGTTCATCTGTAATTTTCATAATTTCTCCTACCAATTTCCACTTGCACCACCGCCAGAGAATCCTCCTCCCCCGCCAGACCAACCACTACTACCACCTGAAAGACCACCAAATCCTCCTGAAGATCCTCGGTGGCGTGTACCATAGCCTCCAAAACGTCCTCCTGAAAAGAGAACAAGTGGAAGAAAGGTTCTACCAAAAACAGAAATAAGAATAAAGATGGTTAGTATAACACCGGCACCACCTCTTCTCTTTTTATTTCTCTTAACTTTATAAGCGGCAAAAATATCGAGCTGCGGCCCAACATTGAGAGTCATCAGCTTTAGTGCCAATAGTATACCATCGCGATAATCACCATTTCTAAAAAATGGTTTCATACGGTCAACAATTCTTCCCGCATCTAAATCAGTTAGATCGCCCTCTAGGCCCTGCCCGACTTCGATGCGCATTTTACGATCATTGGCAGCAACAAGTAATAAAAGCCCCTTATCAGTAGCTTCACCACCAAGCTTCCACTTGTCTACAGCTCGAATTGAAAAATCCTCAATGCTATCGCCATCAAGTCCATCAGTAATATAAACTTGTATTTGGATACCGTGCAATTGGTAGTAGTTCTTTAGAGCTCCACCAATTGCCCGTTCATACTTTGGACCAAGCCAGCCGACTTCGTCCATAACAGGACCTCGAAGTGCCGGAATATCTTTTCCAAAAACAGCTGTTGCTGATAGTAAGATGAAAAGTGAGAGTAAAAGTGATTTCATTAGAATTTCACCTCTGGAGCATTTTGAACTTTTTCTAGATTCTCTACAGCAAACTGTGGCATTTTCTCATGGTGATATAAAAGAGAGTTTGTCCAAGAAGTTGGTGGGACTGTAACCAAGTTATTGAACTGCTTAATTGTTTCAATATAGCGATTTCTGGCCACTGTAATTCTATTTTCTGTCCCCTCAAGTTGGCGCTGAAGGTCTCTGAAATTCTCATTTGCCTTTAGATTTGGATACCTCTCCGATACCATCATCAATTTTGATAAAGCTTGAGTTAAGGCCCCTTGGGCCTTTGAGTATTGCTTAATATTTTTGGCATTAAGTTTAGATGCATCAATTGTAATCTTAGTTGCATTCGCTCGTGCCTCAATTACACCTGTAAGGGTTTCTTTTTCGTGGGCGGCATAGCCTTTGACTACTTGAACTAAGTTTGGAATAAGGTCTGCACGTCTTTTGTATTGGTTTTGAACTTCGGCCCACTTGGCCTCCACTTCGTTATTTGCCTTGGG
The DNA here is from genome assembly GCA_023146355.1 of Bacteriovoracaceae bacterium. Classification (GTDB taxonomy): domain Bacteria; phylum Bdellovibrionota; class Bacteriovoracia; order Bacteriovoracales; family Bacteriovoracaceae; genus JAGLCH01. The sequence continues at coordinate 2,350 of JAGLCH010000099.1, forward strand.
AATACTTTGCATTCCACACGAAGCCGTTAAAACAGCAATCATGCCGAGTAGTAGTAATTGTTTCATTATGTTCTCCGTCTAAATTCTTAATTGTAATGATTGTACTTCTTTATTTAACCCTAGTCCCCTACTCTTTTAAAGAGTGTCATTCTCAATCAAATTTGGCCTGAGTATAATAAAGAATATCTACATTCCTGAGGATTTTTTTGGCATCACCTTTATTTCTTTTCGGAAACCAGATGTTCTGCCTCTGATTCTTTTGCAAATTTTGGATTAAAAGTGACTAGATAAGATTCCTTTCCAAAAATCTTGAAGTAATAATAGACCTTTCTTTTTACCGTCATAATTGTAATTGTTTCATCCTCATCACACCTTTGACTGATGATTCGATGTCCCCTCTTTACAAGTAATTTTTCAATTTGTCCCCTATTACCAGTGGGGAGCAACTCTTTTTTTAGGGTAATATAGAGGCGCTTATTGAGACAGAAAAAATATTGATAGTTATTAAAGTCAACAAAATGAGAAAATGAAAGTGTGGCCTTATGGGGACCTTTATAATGTCCAGACCCACTAACACTATCGGGAAGCTCACTGAATGCATCTCGAACAATAGGGCCGAGCTTAGTATTCTCACCAAAGTCAAATACGTCAGAAGTAAAATAGCGATTATCGCGTTTCTTTACATAGTTTTTAATAGCAACATTGTTCCAGTCGGTAGGAGAAAGATAAGTTGATACAACTCTATTATATTCTTTGAGAACTTCTTTTCGGTGAGTTGCCTGAGACTTGTACTTCTTTTTAAGGTAGATAGAGATTGCGTCTTCACACATAGTTTTGCCGTACACTGTTCGTTTACTCCAAGCATACGCATTTGGTGCAGAGATCAAAAACGAGAGAAATGTAA